>CAZIYY010000016.1:0-44096 GCA_964543585.1 uncultured Anaerolinea sp.
TCCACGCGCACAGCCTCCTGGTAGGCGGTGATCGCCGCGTCCAGTTTTCCGGCAGTGAAGTTGGCGTCACCTTCTAGAACATAGGATTCCACCGCGCGCGTGGGAGTCGGGGTCGGCAGGAACAAAGGCTTGATCTCGCCTGTGCTTAGTTGCTGCAATACCCAAATACCGCCGAGAAGCATCACGACCCACAGGAACATGCGATAGATGTTGGACTGGGGTCTGCGATTAAAAAGAGGACGGCGCGGGGAAATGTTCATGGTGTGGGAGTTGGGACGACATCTTCACCCGGCGTGGGCGTATCCACCGCAGGGTTATCGAGATTCTCCTGGCAGATCCGAATGATCTCACTCGCCGCGAAGATTGCGGTTTCATCCGCAGGGACCTTTGTTTGAATCTCCTGCGCGATCTGCAACGCATTCCCACATTGATTCGTGCGCGCCAACGCCAGCCCATAGGTGAAGTAATATTCTGCAATGCGCAGATCATTAACCAGGGGAATGCCGATAATATCCAAGCCTTCTTTGGTCCTGCCTCCATTCACAGCAAGACTGAGCTGCTCCAAAGCCTGGTCGTAAAAATAGTTGCGATAAAACATTACCCCGTAATTCCCTCGCAGGCTTGCATCCCCAGGACTATCATTAACCGCTGTTTCCGCATATTGCAAAGCCTGGACGTATGAGCCAATGGTGGCATGGGTGCGCGAGATCAATAGATCAGGCAGGGGGTCAGTGGGATTCAAGGTATTGGCGCGCGTGAAGGCTGTAATTGCTTTATCGTACACTTGAAGCGCGCGATAATTCCTCCCCACCTCAATATACAAAGTGGAGATATTTGGATTGATCGCAATCGCCGCTTCATATTCTCGAATGGCTTCTTCGTAATTTTCAGTGGCTTCGAGAATGTAGGCGCGGGCGCGATGAGTTTCCAGCATGTCGGGCGCAAGCGCCAATGCTTTTCTCGATTCTTCCGCAGCTTTGGCATAATTATCGAAGCCCGAATCGACCAGGATCTCCACGTAATACGCGTACGCCAGCGCGTTGTTTGGGTCGAGCCGCAGCGCCTCTTCAATGGAATCCTTTGCCTCCGAATTCTTCCCCCCCTGAAAATCCAATGCCCAGGCGCGCACGGCATGCGCCATCGAATTGTTAGGATTCAATAGCAAGGCGTTCTCCGCGTTCGCCTGCGCTGCCTCATATTGACCTGCAAAGACCTGCACGCGCGCAATCGCAATATAAAGCAACGGATCCTCAGGCGAGGCATTGATTGCCGATTGATAGGCGTCTATTGATTGCAACAATTTGCCGTCCTCATATAATGCCTGCGCTTCGGTCACAAAGGATTCGGGCGAGCGCGTTGGCGTTGGCGTCGCTTCAAAAGGGTTGGGCTGGCTCGGCAGATACACCTGATTAAAGAAATATCCAAAGAGCACCACCAACCCGAAGACCGTCCAGCCGAAATAATTCGGGCGTCTGCGGCGGCGGTTCATGCTCCATCTGCTGCTTCTCGGTAAGTACATGGATTCATATTACCATGAAAGGATGAGGGATGAATTAGTACCTTATCAGTGAAATTCTTGTACAAAAAGCAGGAAAAATTCCCACCTCAGAGTATACAGAAAGAGTGAGATTTTAAAGGCTCTTCTCAAAGAACTTGGCGTGCTCCCCTGGCACCGCCCGCCAGGGCAGGTGTGTGGCTAAATCTTTTCCGGCTTGTCCGGGTTAGGGAGATGAAAGATAAAAGAGATGATAGAATCATTCCATGCAGTTCGATGTTTTCACGATCCTGCCTGAAGTTTTTCCTCCCTATCTTGATACAAGCATCCTCAAACGCGCGCGCGAACGCGGACTCATCGAAGTGCGCGTTCACAACATCCGCGACTACACACACGATAAACATCACATCACCGATGACACGCCATACGGAGGCGGAGGCGGGATGGTGATGAAACCCGAGCCGGTCTTCGAAGCGGTTGAATCCGTTTTGGGACTTGCCTCGCGTTCGCCTCAGACTCCGCCTCAGCCTGTTCCCGTTATCTTATTAACTCCTCAGGGACGCGTCTTCACGCAACGCGTGGCGGAGGAATTATCGCGTTACGAGCATATCGCCCTGCTCTGCGGCCGCTACGAAGGCGTGGACGAGCGCATCCGCGCGCATCTTGTCACAGACGAAATCTCCGTTGGCGATTACGTGCTGACGGGCGGAGAGCTCCCCGCGCTCACGATCATTGACGCGGTCGCGCGTCTCATCCCCGGAGCGCTGGGCGACCCAACCGGCGCGGAAGATGACTCACATTCCATGGGATTATTGGAATACCCGCATTACACCAAACCGCCAGAGTTTCGCGGCGTAAAAGTGCCTGATGTTTTACTTTCAGGCGATCATGGCAAAATCGAAAAATGGCGCAGGGAACAGGCTTTGTTGAGAACATTCAACAAACGTCCCGATATGCTTGAGAAAGCGGAATTGAGCAAGGAAGATAAAAGTTTTGTCGAAAGTCTACAGCATACCCTGAGCTATGACGAAGGGTCAAAGATCCGGAAAAGCGATGTTTGAATTTGGACTTTAGACTCAACATCTTGAGGAAGATATGAAATTCAGTTACGGCGGGATTTTTTTGCTCGGTTTTGGATTCTTTGGGGTAAGCATATTGGGCGCTTTATATAATTCCTACGTACCAAACTTTCTACAAAGTAAATTTGGTCTTTCAACAAGCGTTATTGGCTTTTTTATGGCGCTCGATAATATTGCGGCCTTATTCATACAGCCTGCTGTCGGCATTTGGTCTGACAGAGTCCGTACGAAGATTGGGCGGCGTATGCCGTTTATCCTGATCGGTGTACCGGTATCTGCGGTTGCATTCGGGTTGATTCCGGTTGCGGCAGTCCTGACTTTTTTTGTTGCTTGTACCACCTCATTCTTCCTTGCCATGGCATTCTGGCGCACCCCGGTCGTTGCATTGATGCCTGATATAACACCGTCAGAAAAACGCTCACAGGCAAATGGAATAATCAACTTCATGGGCGGTGTAGGAGGCATCATCGCTTTTCTTGCCGGTAGCGCTATGTATAAGATCAACCCCGGGCTTCCATTCTGGGTTGGGTCTGGATTGGTTATCTTTGCTGCATTGTTGGTTTATCTATTCATAAAAGAACCAACGGATTTTGTTGAAACCGAAAAGCACAACATTCTTGGAAGCCTTGCAGAAGTATGGAAAGATGAAGACAAAAGCGCGCTTCGGCTCCTTTTTGCCATCTTCTTCTGGTTCCTCGGTTATTCTGCCATCGAAGCCTTCTTTACTCTTTACGCCAAAAATCACCTCGGACTCACTGAAGCGGATGGAAGCCGCTTACTTGGTCATCTTTCCCTGTTCTTCGTGCTTTTTGCAATCCCATCCGGCTTGATTGGCGGAAATTTTAGCAGACGGAAGACCATTTCTGCGGGAATTCTTTTACTGACATCAGTCATTTTTGGAATATCCATTACACCCCCACCGGCGCTTACAACCGTATTAACGAAACTGCCAGTGTTGGGCGAAATACTTGGTATTAGCATCTTCCTGATGATCGGCGGAATTGCATGGTCTTTGATCAATATCAATTCACTGCCCATGGTTGTGGATATGACCACTCAAGAACGCTTTGGCACATTTACCGGCTTGTATTATCTTTTTTCGACTCTTTCCGCCATTGCAGGTCCAATTTCAAATGGGGTATTGATACAAGTAACCGGCGATAACTACAACACATTAATGTCGTTTGCGCCAATCACTTTACTGATTGCGCTTGTTCTTATGTCCGGCGTCAAGCGCGGCGAAGCACAGGCGATATGACATCGGGAGTTGTGCGTTGCGAATCAAGTTGACGTTCTCCATTCTGGCGATTGTGTTGTTAGGCGTTCCTGCCTGTTCGCAATCGTCGGATTGTTTTCGTGAGGATATATTTTGCGCGGCGCTGGTGACGGATACGGGTGGTTTGAACGATCACGGAATGAATCAGGATACATGGTTGGGGCTGGAACAATCTAAAGCGGATGGGGTGGTTAACCAGATCGCATACATTGAATCCCTGGATACACGCGATTACGAAAAAAATATTAACTTCTTTGTAAACGCCGGATACGACGTGATCATTACTTCCGGCATTGGCTTGCGCGATGCCACACTTCGCAGCGCGGACTTGTATCCCTTCGACCCTGCTCAGGGCAAGCCTGATTCCGTTTTTATCGGAATGGATCAACCTCACGAAGAGACGCGCCCGAATCTGATCCCGGTCACCTTCGCGGAAGATCAAATGGGATTCCTCGCAGGCGCGTTGGCCGCGCGTATTTCAAAATTACGCATCATCGGCGCGGTATGCGAAACTTCAGGCATTGATTCGATGTGGAGGTATTGTGAGGGATTCCGCGCAGGCGCATTATATGCGGATGAAAAGATTGAAATATTCGTTGAATACCGCGATGACGGAAGCAGTGAAAAATTATTCATAGATGAAGCGTGGGGATATGAGACCGCGGAGAGGCATGTTCAGGGCGGGGCAGATGTGATCTTTGCCGCAGGCGGCAGAACGGGCCAGGGCGCGCTGCGCGCGGCAAGTGAGGCGGGAATCCATGCGATTGGTGCGGAACGCGATCAAGCCGCGGCCTTGGACCCTGCGGCGGGCTCGAGCGTAGTCACCTCTATTTATGGCAATGCCCGTCTCGAGGTCCAGGAACTGATGCAGTTATTGAAGAGCGGAAAGATAAACGAGCGGGGGGCAGGTCGAATTGGGTACGTGCCTCTTGATGATGAGACATTCCCTGCAAGTCTGCCGAATGAAATGGATGAACTGCTCGCAAATCTTTTGAACGGGAGCATTAAGACAAACGTACCCTTTGAGAAGCCATAAATTAGTCAGGCTTGCGCAATAAAATGTTAGGACTTATACTTGCAAAGTCGTAAGGCCTTGCTGAAAAGCAGACCTTCCAATTTTTACTCTTCTAGAGGAGAAGAAACAAATGAAAAAGCTGTATTTTGTAATGGGCGCGTTGATCGTCGCTTCGATGATCCTCGCCGCCTGCGGGCCCGCCGCTACGCCAACTGAACCCCCTGTGGCATTCAAGGTTGCCCAGGTGACCGACCTTGGCGGTATTGACGACAAGTCCTTCAATGCTACTGCCTACGCCGGTATTGAACAGGCTGTCTCTGACCTTGGTGTGGAAGGCAAATACCTGGAATCACAGCAACAGTCTGATTATGCCAAGAACATTCAGCAATTGCTGGATGAGGGAACCAACCTGATCGTAACCGTTGGCTTCCTGCTCGGTGTGGATACAGCCACCGCCGCGAAAGCGAATCCGAATACGAACTTCGCGATCGTGGACTACGCTTATCCTGACTGCTTTAGCGACACGGCTGTTGAGGGCAAGGATTGCGGCTCCAAGACCGAACTCCCCAACGTATTGGGCTTGACCTTCTCGACCGACCAGGCTGCGTTCCTGGCTGGGTATGCCGCCGCCGCTTCCACCAAGACCGGCAAGGTCGCCACCTTCGGTGGTATCAACATTCCGCCCGTGACCATCTTTATGAAAGGCTTTGAAGCGGGTGTGAAGTATTACAACGAGCAGAAAGGCGCCAAAGTGGAGGTTCTCGGTTGGGATACCGCCAAGAACGATGGTGTGTTCACTGGCAACTTCGAATCCACCGACGACGGCCGCGCGAACGCTGAATCCTTCGTTCAGGAAGGCGCTGACATCATTATGCCGGTGGCTGGGCCAGTAGGTCTCGGCTCTGCCGCGTACTGCCAGGAAAGCAAGTCCTGCATGATCATTGGTGTGGACACTGACTGGACGATTTCTGCCAGCGAATACACCGGTGTCATTCTCACCAGCGTTCTGAAAAACATGAATGTCGCTGTGTTCGATGCAACCAAAGCCGCTGTGGAAGGCACTTTCAAGAGTGGCGTTTACAGCGGCACGCTCGCCAATAATGGCGTAGGTCTCGCTGATGTTGCCGGCGCTTCCGATGAGCTCAAGGCAGAACTTGAAAAACTGAATGCCGATATCGTATCCGGTGCGGTTAAAGTAGGCGAGTAATTCACCTGCTTGGTTTAAAAAAGAGTCGGGGGGAGGAAATTCCCCCGACTCTGTTCAATCACATTTTCATGGTCGTCCGTTAATTTGCGCTAATTTTCCCGGCGTAAATTCGCGAAAATTAGCGAATGAAGCGTTTCAACAAATTGCGCACGGAGGATATTGCATGACGAACGTTCTGGAACTGCGCGGCATTACCAAACGATTTCCCGGCGTGCTTGCAAACGATAAAATAGATATTACTTTACGCGAAGGCAAAATTCTCGCTTTGCTTGGGGAAAACGGCGCGGGCAAAACCACATTGATGAACATTCTATACGGGCTGTATAAGCCCGATGAGGGGATGATCCGGGTGCGCGGCGAGGAGGTGAATATCCATGGCCCAAATGACGCGATTGAAGGCGGCATCGGCATGGTGCATCAGCACTTCATGCTCGTGCCGGTGATGACCGTCACCGAGAACGTGATGCTTGGGGTGGAGCCGACTAAAAACGGCGTTTTTCTGGATTATGAAAAAGTGGCGAAACGCATCCTTGAAATATCGGACCAATATGGGCTTGAAGTGGACCCTCATGCTTATATCAAAGACCTGCCGGTGGGAATTCAACAGCGTGTCGAAATCATCAAAGTTTTGTATCGTGAAGCGGATATTTTGATCCTCGATGAACCTACTGCCGTTTTGACTCCCCAGGAAGTGGATGGATTGTTCAAGATTCTGCAAACTTTGATCGATAAGGGCAAATCCATTATCTTCATTACACACAAATTAAAGGAAGTCATGAATGTCGCGGATGATATTACCGTCTTGCGGCTTGGACGTGTGGTTGGCTCCATTGACCCAAAGGAAGCGACTCCCGAAATACTCGCGTCCATGATGGTGGGGCGTGATGTGAATTTGGTCGTGATGAAGCAACCCGCCAAACCCGGGGAAGCCGTACTGGAAGTCAGGAATTTATATGTGCGCGATGAACGCCAGAACCTGACCGTCCACGGCGTCAACTTTGATGTCAGGAAGGGTGAAGTGCTTGGCGTTGCGGGTGTACAAGGCAACGGGCAGACCGAGCTCGTGTATGCGCTGACAGGCTTGCTTCCCGTGGAGAGCGGCGAGATCCACCTGTCAGGTAACGCAATACAGAAGGCGACGCCGCGCCAAATTTTGGAATATGGCGTGGCGCACATCCCCGAAGATCGCCAGCGTCATGGCTTGATCCTCTCTTTCCCAATTCACGACAATTTGATGCTCTGCACCTATTACGAGCCGCCCTTTGCAAAGGGAGTCTCCCTTCAGGAGAGGACCATCTTCAGCAATGCGGAAACGCTGGTTAAACAATTCGACGTGCGTACGCCGAACATCTATGTGAACGCCTCCGCGCTTTCGGGAGGCAACCAGCAAAAGGTGATTGTGGCGCGCGAGTTCTCCCGACCGATCCATCTGCTCATCGCTTCACAACCGACGCGCGGCTTGGACGTCGGTTCGATTGAATATATCCACAACCAGATCATCAAGAAGCGCGATGAGGGCACGGGCGTGCTTCTCGTGTCTTCGGAACTGGACGAAATCCTCGCCCTCTCGGATCGAATTGCAGTCATGTACAAGGGACAGATCATGGATGTTCTGGACGCAAAGCAGGCAAGCAAGGAACATCTCGGTTTGCTGATGGCAGGCATTCACCCAACGTCAAGCGCGCCTGCGAAGAAATAAAAGAGGCATCCGTGAGCGAAACAGCCATACCCAAACCTGCCAAACCGGAAAAAAGCGCGCCAGATGATGGGCGCAAAAATAATTTCGGACAAGCCTTGTTAGTTCCATCCCTCGCTGTTCTGAGTGGCCTGATTATTGGCGCGATTGCGATCGCCGTAAGCGGCGGAAATGTCATCACTGCTTATGGCGCTTTATTCACTGGTTCTTTCGGAAGCCCCAGTGAATTCACCGAAGCATTTCGTATTCTCACCTCAACCGGCGATAATGCAGCGTTGATAAAAGCCTTCTATCCTTTCACGGAAAGCCTGGTTGCCGCCACGCCCTACATCTTTGCCGGGCTTTCAGTTGCTCTTGGCTTCCGATGCGGGTTATTCAACATCGGCGCCGAGGGACAATTTTTTATCGGTGCGCTGTGCTCGGCATTCGTGGGCTATAGTATCAAGGGCTTGCCGGCATTCATTCATCTTCCGCTCGCGTTATTGGGCGGCGCGCTGGGCGGCGGGGTGTGGGGCATGATCCCGGGTTACTTGAAAGCGCGTTTCGGGGCGCACGAAGTCGTTAACACAATCATGATGAACTGGATCGCTTTTCGCTTGAGCGATTGGCTATTGAACGGTCCAATGCAGTCATCCGGCTTTCGCCCTGTCACACCGAACGTTCAGGATAGCGCCGAACTGCCGCGCTTCTTTCCCGACCCCCTGCGCTTCAACTGGGGATTTGTGCTCGCTCTCATCACGGCTTATGCTGTGTACTGGTTCCTCTTCAAAACCACGCTCGGTTTTGAGATCCGTTCCGTTGGCGCCAACCCGGATGCCGCCAGGTATGCGGGCATGAACATCATCAAAAACTTTGTGCTGGTCATGGCATTGGCGGGCGGGCTTGCGGGTCTCGCGGGATCGGCGCAAGTTCTCGGCGTGGATCACTGGGTGGGTCAGGGCTTCTCGGCAGGCTATGGCTTCGACGCGATCGCGCTGGCATTGCTTGGCAAAAGCCACCCATTCGGCGTTGTACTAGCCGCATTACTATTCGGCTTTCTGCGCAGCGGAGCGACTGAAATGCAATCCCTGGCGGGCATCCCCATTGACATCATCTCCATTATTCAGGGTTTGGTGATCATCTTCATTGCCGCGCCCGGCATCATCCGCTGGCTGTACCGCATCCGTTCGATCAAAGCGGAGGAAACTGTCCTCACGCGGGGCTGGGGAAGCTAATCATGAGGCTTACATGACAGAAACGAATACACAGATCAATCCCGCATCCGCAAGGCGAACACGGATTATTTACGGATCCGTGCTAATCCTCGTTGGTTTGCTGATCTACCTGCTCCTGGGCTTGAACACGGAGGCAGGCGTCGTTACTACCTTTGGAATGAATCTGGCTGGATCGCAGGCGATTAAGATTTCAGATATTGTCCTGCCTTCGCAAATCACTGTCGATCTTATGGCAGCCGTCGCCGTGTTCGTTGGCGCTTTCCACCTGGCGCGGGGCATACGCTCCAGCGGGGCATTGATCGGAGCAATCGCTTTTACATTTATCGTCGGCTTTCTCACATGGGCAGCCCAGGATAAATCCTTCAACCTGACCGGCATGGTCAGCAGTTCCTTTGTGCGCGCAACGCCGATTGCCCTCGCGGCGTTATGCGGCGTGATCAGCGAACGTTCCGCCGTCATCAACATTGGCATCGAAGGTATTATGCTGATGACCGCGCAGGTGGCAGTGGTTACCGCCACCGTTTCACACAGCCTGTATGTCGGTTTGATCCTGGCGCTCTTTGCAGGCGCGCTGATCGCCGCGTTCCACGCCTTCCTGGTTATCCGATTTAAAGTGGATCAGATCGTAAGCGGCGTCGCCATTAACATCTTTGGGGCGGGCGCCACTTCCTTCATCAGTTCGCGCTTCCTTGAAAAAGCAACCGATACGCTCAATAACTCCGGCACCTTTCCTATTATCACCATCCCCTTGCTCTCCAAGATTCCGGTTCTGGGCCCCATGCTTTTCGAGAATAACATCATCATATACTTGATGGTCATCCTGGTCGTGGTCATGCAGATCATGCTGTTCAAGACGCCCTGGGGGTTACGCACACGCGCAGTGGGCGAACATCCCAAAGCCGCAGACACCCTTGGCGTCAATGTATATCTTGTGAGATATATCAATGTCATCATCGGCGGAATGATCGCAGGATTGGGCGGCGCATATTTCACCATAGGTTCCGTGGGGCGTTTTGACGAAATCATGACCGCAGGCAAAGGCTTCATCGGTCTCGCCGCGATGATCTTCGGCAAGTGGAATCCCATCGGCGCGTTCTCTTCATCGCTGATCTTTGGGTTTGCAGACTCTCTGCAAGTGAAACTGCAAATTTTGCGCGTGCCGATCCCTTCCGAGTTCCTACTCATGGCTCCCTACCTTGTGACGATGATTATCCTCACAGGCGTTGTGGGACGCGCCATTCCTCCCGCGGCAGACGGCCAACCCTACGAAAAATAACGCTTCCCCTCTAAACCCAAATCTGATTCTCACCCCTATCCCTCTCCCATCCTCAGCGAAGTCAAAGGAGGGAGAGGTTTTTGTTAGGAACAAAGAGGAGTATAAGTCCGTCTGTATTCGTGTAAAATTGTTCCATCAAACGAGGAGAGACGAATGTCTAAATTTATCCGTATTATTTTCAGTCTAAGCGCCGCGCTATTAATTCTTTCAGCGTGCAACCTGCCTTCGAGCGCGCCTGCGACGCAGGAACCTAACGCTGTGTTTACCGCCGCCGCGCTGACCGTGCAGGCGCAGTTAAGCCAATCTACGCCGCTGAATACGCCAACTCTGCCGCCTGCATTGCCAACCAACACTGCGCTTTCAATTCCCACCGCGGCGCTCCCGACTGCGATAGTAGCGATTTCCGCCACGCCTGTATGTGACCAGGCGCGCTTCGTCAAAGATGTATCCATACCAGATGCGACTATATTTGCGCCCGGCGCTTCCTTCACAAAAACGTGGCGTCTGAGGAATGAAGGCACATGCACATGGTCCGGGTACGCGCTTGTGTTCGATACCGGTGACGCGATGAGCGGTACGTCGCCGACAAGTATCCCGACTGTCGGACCCGGGCAGGAAATAGATCTTTCTGTGACCCTAACCGCTCCTACGACAGTGGGACCCTATCGCGGTTACTGGCGTATCCGCAGTGCAACCGGCGTGTTGATCCCGGTGCTGGGCGGTACGGGAGGCAAATCATTTTTTGTGGATATCAAGGTCGCAGTTTCCAGTTCCGGTTTTGACCTGTACACGCGTGCCACTGACGCGACCTGGGTCAGCGGCGCGGGCAGTTTGGCATTCGGCGGACCGGATACAAATTCCAGCGGCTTTGTGATGTATCGAAGCGGTCAATTATTGGAAGGCGGCACCACCCCTGCAAAATCCCTGGAAATGCACCCCCAATGGGTGAACGATGGAATCATTACGGGACTCTACCCTGCTTACACCGTAGTGGCGGGCGAACACTTCAGGGCGAAGATCGGTTTTCTTGCAAAGGCGGACGGCACCTGTGATGTCGGCAATGTAAAATTCCAACTTTTTTACAAGGAGGCGGGAGTTCTCAAGCCCCTCGGCGAATGGGCGGATACCTGCGATGGCGCGTTGAAGGAATTGGACATTGACCTCGGCAGTATTGCCGGTAAGACTGTTCAATTTGCGCTTCAGGTTCATGCCAATGGCCCATCGGACAAAGACTGGGCAGTGTGGATCGGTCCCAGAGTGGAACTGCCATAATCACAAGTGAGACGCCCGACACCCGTCGGGCGTTTTTTATGAAAAGGTATAATAATTTTGGTTAAGTTGATGACTCACCGTACGCACCCGTTGCTCCCGCAGGGTCTGTGACCTGCGGCTTCCCTGCAAACACGCGGTCGCAGACCTCCTCGGAGCGGAACCTGCGTGAGGTGAGCTGATTACTTTAGTATTGGAAAGGAAGTTTGAATGTTTGATTTTCACAAATATAAGGTTGTATGCGCGCTGATCAGTTTTGTTCTGTTTACTTCTGCGTGCGGCTCAACATCCCAGAATGATTCTGCGATTTCTACCGCGGTGGCGCAGACCGTTCAGGCAGGCGAATCGTTAACGGAAATTGCGAATCTTCCCACATTGACTCCCGTTCCTCCGATTGAAATAACAACAACGACGGAGTCCAGTCCCACCGAAACCTCCGCGCCAATCGCCGCGCCCGGATGCACAGTCTCAGCTGCGTTGGTCGGCGAGAACCCGCCAGATGGCGTGATCTTAAAACCCGGCGAAGACTTTTGGAAAACCTGGACGCTTCAAAACACAGGCACTTGCACGTGGGATGGCTCATATAAACTGGCGTTCTGGAGTGGCGACCTGATGGGCGGACTCAGTTCCTATCCGTTCCCGGATGTCATTGCGCCGGGTGAAGCAAAGGATGTTTCCATTTATTTGAAAGCGCCCGAAACAACGGGAACCTTTACAGGCTATTGGCGAATCCAAACTCCATGGGGAGCAGACTTTGGCGTGGGGCCAACGAGCGAATCGTTCTATGCGCAGGTTTCCGTTTCAACCGATACAAACTATGGGATCAGTAGCGTAACTTATAATCTCGTGCGTGATCCAGCTGCGGGTTGTCCCGCGAACGTGAGATATACAGTCCATGCCACGATCACTACAAACGGCGCGTATGAGTTCGACTATTACTGGGGTCAAAGCGACGGGAATAACAGCGGCGAAAAGACCATTAAATTCGCCCAGGCAGGGAGCAGAACCTTCACGCGTGAATGGATGATTGGAAAGGGCGACAGTCCCAATCCACGTTGGGTGATGTTCGTTGTAACGGGACCAAAATTCCAGGAATACGGCAAAGTGGAAATCCTGAACAATTGTCCGTAATACGACAGAAAAGGCTGAGATAAATCGCTTCGGCATTTTTCATTTGGGAACTCTGTAACTGTCTGAACCGTCTAATGAAATGGTCCATGACAGACACGGAGGCGCTTATGCTTATTACAAGTTCCAAAAAAATCCTGCTCTTGATGGGTGCGCTGACATTCATCATGGCGTGCGGGCCCTTTGCGGCCGCCACGCCTCAACCGGCGGAAACTCTCAACGCACTGTACACCGCAGCGGCGCAAACGCTCCAGGTAATGTCTACGCAGGGCGCGGGTACCCTGCCGGCGCAGCCCTTAGCCACAGGCACGCTTTTCATCCCGACATCCAGCGCGACGCCCTTCAGTACATTTACGGCAGTGCCACCCCTGCAAACCGTTATCCCATGCGACGCGGCGTCATTTGTCAGCGATGTGACTTATCCTGACGGTTCGAATGTAAGCCTCGGCGGCACATTCACAAAAATCTGGCGTGTAAAAAATACGGGCACCTGCCCATGGACAACCTCCTATGCCCTGGTTTTTGTTGGCGGGGAAAAGTTCAATGCGCCAACCGCCGTCTCGATGCCGACCAGTGTGGGACCCGGTCAGACCGTTGATCTTCCCATCAATTTGATCGCGCCGAATAATACGGGCCGTTATCGCGGCGATTGGAAACTCCGCAATGCGTCGGGCGTCCTTTTTGGCGTGGGAACGTCTGCCAGTTCAAATATTTACGTGGATGTAAACGTTACCGGTTACACGGTTACAGCATATGATTTTATCGCCGGCTATTGCGATGCTGCCTGGGAGAATGATTCACGCGGTCTACCATGCCCCGGCGTGGAGGGAGATAACAATGGTTTCGTGCAGGTTCTCAATTCACCCCAGATGGAGAACGGCAAAACACAAGGCAAAGCATTGCTAACCTATCCCCAAAAATCCACTACAGGCTGGATTAGCGGCAGATACCCAGGCTTCGATATACAATCAGGCGACCACTTCCAGGCGCTGATCAACTGCATGTATGAAGCCAATGATTGCGACGCGATCTTCCGCCTTTCTTATCAGATCGGAAACGGCGCAGTCAAGACCCTTGCCCAGTGGCATGAAATATACGAGGGCCAGTTTTATACGATCAACATGGACTTGACTCCGTTGAGTGGGCAAAAAGTAAAATTCATTCTGACGGTTTTTACGAATGGCAACTCGCATGAAGACTTTGCGCTCTGGATGTCCCCGCGCATTACGCGGCAAAGTTCGCAACCGCCGACAGCAACATTCACACCGACTCTATCTCCAACCATTTCTTCTGCCACCTCAACGCCGACCGCCACGGCTACTCCTTCGCAAACCAATACTCCTACCGCAACTGCCACGCCAACAGATACTCCAACGGCTACCCCAACGCCGTAAATTGCATTTCGCAATTGCGATATAATCATACAGGCAGCGCTTACAGCATGCGCTCCCGGTCCATATTCACGACAATACGCTTCGGAGGTAAAAATATGTTTGCTCGAATATTCCCGCGGCCGAGTCTGTTAACTTTATTAGTGGCAGCCCTGCTGGCATCTTGTGGCGGGGGCGCCACACCAGTACCAACGGTGGATGTCAACGCGATGCAAACTGCTGCGGTCAACACTGCCGTGGCGCAAATATCAGGGCAACTCACGCAGACTGCGCTTGCCACGCCATCAGCCACATCGCTCCCCACAAATACCGCGCTTCCCACATTTCCGCTTGCCACCGCGGGCGATGCGTCGCCCACCGTTGCATCAGGCGCGATCCCAACGGTGTCCCTCCTTCCCACTACGGCCGCGGGGATTACACAACTGGCATCGCCTGCGCCTCCCGCCGCACCGACTGCGCCCCAGGGAGACCCCTGCAACAACAACGTGTTTGAGGGCGATATTACCATTCCCGATGGGAGCGTTTTGAAACCGGACGAGGAAATCCAAAAAGTCTGGCAGATCAAGAACACGGGCAACTGCACTTGGGACGATGGATATGCTCTGGTCTTTATTGGCGACAATAAGGCCAAGGATCTTCTTCACGCGCACAATTTTGATTTCATAAATTCAGCAGATTTCGCCTCCCCAGGCGAGAGCATTCAGATTGGAGTGCGCCTGGTCGCCCCCTCAGCCGAGGGTCTCTATCAAGGTACGTGGCGAATGCGAAATGATGCGGGCTTCTACTTTGGCACGCCCCTCAGTATATATTTTGAAGTAAAGAAAAAATGAACAGGCTGGAGGTTCCATGAAATCAAAACCGATCATTACCGCTCTGATAACCGCCATGCTGATCTCTGCATGTGGATCTTCCGCCACATCCGAGCCAACGCCCGACGTCGCGGCGGTGCGCACCTCCGCGGCCAGCACGGTCGTATCGCTGTTCACACTCACAGCCGCGGCTTTCACCGTTACGCCATCCCAACCCACAGATACATCTGTGCCTGAGCAGCCAACTGCAACGGACACGGAAGCGGTGGTCGGCGCGCAGGCGACGAATACCGCGGGGACGCCCGTCCCGTGTGACAGCCTGACTTACGATCTTGCCACTGTGGACGTAAATGTTCACGATGGCACACACATGGCACCGGGGCAGGAATTCATCAAAACGTGGAAAGTCAAAAACAACGGACCTTGTCCGTGGGGAGCGGGTTATGCCCTCACCTATGCCGGCTATACAAATCAAATGTCCGGGCAGTTCATCGCATTTACCGAGGTCATTCAGACGGGCCAGGAAGTGGAGGTCTCCGTGCAATTCAAAGCCCCGGATCAGGCTGGCGAGTATTTGAGCGCCTGGACGATGAAGAATGCCGCAGGCGTCACTTTCCCGGAGATCATCTTTGTAAAGATTCTCGTTCCCTAGGACCCGTGACGCACGACCTGAAACAATCCATCAAAAACAGAGCGCGCCAGTTGGGATTTGTCCTGGCTGGCGTGACGACTCCTGACCCGCCCGCGCACTATTCAGCGTTTGAACAATGGCTGGCGCAGGATCGTCACGGCGCGATGGATTATCTTGGTACCGAAACATCCCGCGCCCGCCGCGCCGACCCCAAACAAATCCTCCCTGAATGTAAATCCATTCTTGTGCTTGCTACGCCTTACTCCTCTCCCAACCTCGCGCTGAGCGGAGAGAGTGTACCGAACGAAGTCGAAGCGCACATCGCCTCCTACGCCTGGGGCAAAGACTACCACGAGGTCCTGCCCGCGCGCATGAAAGAACTCGTTCAATTTATTGAGCAGCAGGTTGGAGGTCCGATAAAGAGCCGCTGGTATACGGATACGGGTCCCATCCTTGAACGCGATCTCGCCCAACGCGCCGGCATCGGATGGATCGGCAAAAATACCTGCCTCATCAATCCCAAACACGGCTCGTATTTTTTGCTCTCCGAAATTTTTCTAGATCTCGCGCTCGAACCCGACACGCCATTTGTCACCGATCATTGCGGCACGTGCACGCGCTGCATCACTGCCTGCCCAACAGATTGTATTCTGCCCGACCGCACGATTGATGCGCGCCGTTGCATCTCCTATCTCACCATCGAACTCAAAGACGATATCCCAACGGAGCTGAGAGAAAAAATCGGCGATTGGGTTTTTGGATGCGACGTCTGCCAGGTGGTCTGCCCATGGAATCGATTCGCCGGCGAAGGCGATCCTGCGTTTGTCTCCCTGACTTCGCTTCCATCCCTTACCGTTGAACTGACTCTCACACCCCAGGAATTTAACCAACGCTTCAAGCGGACTCCCGTCAAACGCGCCAAGCGCCGCGGCTACCTGCGAAACGTGGCGGTCGCATTGGGCAATGCAGGAGATATGCGCGCCCTCCCCGTTTTGCAAAACGCATCGAATGATGAAGAACCGATGATCCGCGAACACGCGAAATGGGCGATGGAAAAAATCAATTCGTCGAATTTTATTAATCCTCCCTAACCTTTTCCTAGACAAAACCATACGGGCATGGGAAAATCTGAGTCGAATTATATTTGTATTTGCATCAAGGAGTTTTCATGAAAGAGAAGAAGAGTAAACGACAGGAACGACGTGAGAAGATGCACCAGCGGGAAACGCGCAGTCGCTGGTTCACAATTGGAATCATCACCCTTGGCGCGGTATTTCTGGTCTTTGCGGTTGTGTGGCCGCAAGTCAAATCAGTGGGCGAAATTATCCCTATAACGCCGCATGAACTGCCTTCGCCTGACGGATTGAGTTTAGGCGACCCAAAAGCGACTGTTACCGTTGATGTGTATGAAGATTTTCAATGTCCGGCCTGCCGTTTCTTTGATGAGAACGTTGAACCTCTTATCGAACAACATCTTATTACGCCAGGGAAAGTACATTACGTTCTCCACCTATATCCGTTTATTGATGGGCCGGGGGTAGGCAGCACAGGAGAATCCGACCAGGCGGCCAATGCCGCCATGTGCGCGAATGAGCAGGACAAATTCTGGGATATGAAAGCGATTCTGTTCGCCAATTGGAATGGTGAGAACCAGGGCAACTTGAATAACCGCCGCTTACAGGCAATGGCTGGGAGCATTGGATTAGATATGTCTGCCTTCAATGACTGCTTCGATGCGAACAAATACAAAGAAGGCATTCAAGCCGATTTCGACCATGGCGTTGAATTGGGAGTCACCGGCACGCCAACTGTATTTGTAAATGGGGTTAGGGTTGGCCAGGAAGGGAAGATAGCTTCTTTCGAAGAGATTGCGCAAGCAGTTGACCTGGCAATAAATACACCCAAGTAAAATCAATATGAAAAGGACGCGGCGTACCGTGTCCTTTTTTGATTCTGTCGCGTGTATAATGAATTGAGATTGCAAAATTGCTCCAGCCGCCAAGAGCATATTTTATCCGAGGTCCTATGACGACTCGCCGTTTGTCTCTCGCCTTGAACTGCGTCCTGCTCATTGCCCTGGTTCTCGCTTCATGCAGTGGCATACCGGTGTTATCAACATCCACGCCCGCCATTCCAACAGCCACGTCATTTCAACAGGCATTGTCTCCCGCGCTCATCGAAACGGACCCGCCGCTTAATAGCGTCATCGGTCATCAATCGCCTATCACGTTTTATTTCAACCAGGCGATGAACAAATCATCGGCCGAATCTGCGTTGGGCGGATTGCCTGAGGGAACTTTTACATGGAACGATGATGCGACTCTCCTGTTTACTCCCACCCAGCCTTATCAGCCCAACACAAAATTGAAGATCGTGATCGCGAATTCGATTCAATCTGCAAACGGATTCGGAATCATAGAACCCATTGAACTTTCGTTTACAGTTGCGGATTATCTGCGCGCCACGAATCTTCTGCCAAAAACAGACTCTACTGATGTAAATGTAAACGCCGCGATTGCTGTCTCATTCAACCAACCTGTCGTCGCGCTTGGCGCAGATGCCTCATCCTTACCCTCTGCTTTCAGCATCCTGCCTTCTGTATCCGGTCGCGGCGAGTGGATCAATACAAGCACATATATCTTTTATCCTGATCCATCCATGGCGGGGGGAACGGAATACACTGTCAGCCTGGATCAAAATCTAAAAACGGTAGCAGGCGTAAGCGCGGAGGGAAGCGGCGCAAATGTCTGGAAGTTCACCACATCACGACCGCGCGTCGTCTCATTGAATCCAGCCGGTGATCAACTGCTCGCGCTCGATCCGGAAATCAAATTAACGTTCAATCAAGCGATGGACGCGGAAAGTGTGAAAGCGAATTTCCTTTTCAGCGGGACGGAAGGCGCGTTGAATGGGACGTTCACCTGGAATGAGGCTGGCACGGAATTGACATTCGTGCCCGAGAAAATTTTGGCGCGCAACGTTGGTTATATTTTGAATTTGGGCGCGGCCGCGAAATCACGCGGCGCGCTTGGCGTGGCGTTGGGCACAGATTACGGCGTAGCGTTGAAGACGTACGATAATTTTGCCGTGACTGGAACGTACCAGAATAATATATGGATACCAGGTTTTATCTTTAGTGCTCCGCTTGCAAAAGACAACTACGCTGATTTGGTAAAAGTAACTCCAGTCGTGGATGATTTTTATGTAAGCGCATCCGAGGGTGATTTGAACTTATGGGTGCGCGCAACTTTTGCGCCTGACACCAACTATGTGATCGAACTAGCGGCGCAGATCAAAGATCAATGGGGACAATCGCTGGGTGATCCGTTTATTTATAATTACCGCACACCGCCCCTGCCAGCCGCATTAAATGTGCAATCCGTTTCAAACACTGCGTTCGTAAGGCCCGATGAGCCGCTGTTGTATGCAAACGCGACAAACATCCAGACTGCGGATGTAACGATTAAGCCTTTATCATTGCAGGATTTCTTCACACTCCAAAGCTCATACGAAAGCCTGAAGGCTTACGCGCCGGAAAATGCCAGCGTTTATTCACATTCATTCAACCTGGCGCCAAGCGTATCGAAGGCAGTGAAACTTAATCTTACCCAACGGAACAGCCAGTTGTTGACAGGCGTGTATTATGTGAATGTCACTTCGCCGCAAATTTCGTTGAACACACAAGGAAAGGGGGGTAATTTTGCCATAGCGCGCCAGATGAATCTCCCGTTCAAAAGCGGAGGAGGAGGAGGTGGAGGCGTAAATGTTAATTTTGTTGTATCCAGCCAGGTGAATCTCACCTTCAAACGCGGCGCAACGGAAGCGTTTGTTTGGGCAGTGGATTTGCCTTCACAAACGCCGGTCGCCAACGCGCCCATCGTGATCTATGACAACGCCGGCAACCAACTTGCATCCGGTGCCACTGATGCCAGCGGATTATGGAAAGGCGCGCTCAACGATTACGAAGGCGGGCTGTATGCGATACTCGGCGCGCCCGGCGATGAAAATTTTGCCCTGGCGGTCAGCTATTGGAATTCCGGCTTGAACGCCTGGAACTTTGGTTACTCACAGTCTGTGCAAAAACCGCACACTGAAATTTATATGTATACCGACCGCCCGATTTATCGCCCCGGGCAAACAATCTACTATCGCGGGATCGCGCGCGAGGCTTTCAATGGACGCTATCAGCCCTCGGGCGCCGACAACATTCCAATCAACATCCTCGATACGAACGGTACGCAAGTCTCAAGTTTCAGCGCGCAACTTTCGCCGTATGGCACTTTCAATGGCGAGTTCAAACTTCCCGAAGGCGCGGCGCCCGGCTATTATCATTTCGAGAACAATCCGCTTGGATTTTATCTTTCTTTTCAGGTGGCGGAATATCGCAAACCGGAGATCAACCTGGGCGTGGACTTCGCAAAGGATGAAATCAAACTGGGCGAATCAACAACGGCAAAAGTCAACGCGCGTTACTTCTTCGATGCGCCCGCGGGCAATGTGAATGTAAGATGGACGTTTTACGCGAGCCGCGATACTTTCTATCTGCCAAATTATCGAACCGGTTTATTGCGCGGCTTCCTTTCATTGGGCGGATCTAATCCTTATGGAGGTCTGTACGAAGAGGGAACGGGTCAGACTTCCCCTGAGGGGATTCTGTCCATTGACCTGCCAGCCATCCCTGAGTCCGATTCGGGGCAGGTCGTCACCTTGTCTGTGACCGCAGAGGATGAGTCTGGTTTTCCTGTGAGCGCTAGCGCTGAACTGCGCGTCCATCCGGCGGATTTTTATATCGGCCTGCACCCCGATCAGTGGTTCAGCACGGCAAAATCTGAAATCGGTTTTGACGTTTACACAGTGGGCTGGTCGCGGGAACCATCCGGCGATAAAACGCTCGTGGCTGAATTCAAACAGGTGAGATGGGAAAAAGAGACGGACAATTCCGGCTTCCCGAAATACACACCCGTTTATACGCCCGTGAGCAGCAGCAATCTTGCAACGGGACCGGATGGCAAGGCGCGGCTTTCATTCGTTCCGCCGAACGCAGGGACATATATGCTGGATGTATCGGGAAGCGGCGCGCATACCCAAGCATTGATCTGGGTCGGCGGCGCGGGGACTGCCGCGTGGCCCGACCTGCCGGGCCAAAGACTTGAGTTAACGGCAGACCGCGACGCGTACAAGGCAGGTGATACTGCAAAAGTCTTTATTCCGAATCCATTTGTTACCAACTCGCTTGCGCTGGTGACTGTGGAGCGCGGCGTTGTTTCCAAAGCCGAAGTCGTCACACTGAGCGGAAGCGGCAGGGAATATTCATTGCCGCTCACCGAAGACGACGCGCCGAACGTGTACGTGAGCGTCACTGTGTTGGGACAAGGCAATGACTTCAGGCATGGGCTCGTGAATATTCCGGTTGCGCCTGATGCTCAGGAACTCAATGTGCAAGTCATTCCGAATCCGGGAGAGGCGGGACCGCGCGATAACGTCACCTTTGATGTGGTTGTGACAGATCATGTTGGTCAGCCGGTTGAAGGCGAGTTCTCCTTATCCGTTGTGGATCAGGCTGTGCTTGCGCTTGCCGACCCGAACGCGCAGGATATTCTGCCCGCGTATTATAGCAATCAACCGCTTGGCATTGAAACAGGACTCTCGCTCGCGGTCTACGGTGGACGGAGCAACCTTGAGCTGGGCGGCGGAGGCGGAGGCGGTGGTGAGGAAGGACCCTTCTTCCTGCGCGAAGATTTTCCAGATACCGCCTATTGGAATCCGTCGCTTATCACAAACTCCGAGGGGCGCGGGCAGGTGACAATGACCCTGCCTGATTCGCTGACAACATGGCAGGTGGATGTGCGCGGACTCACTGTGGATACAAAAGTGGGCCAGGCAGAAACGCAAATCGTTTCAACAAAGCCCCTCCTCGTCCGACCGGTCACGCCGAGATTTTTAGTGAACGGCGATCACGTGTTGATGGCGGCGATCATGAACAACAACACATCGAACAAGTTAAGCGTGAGCGTGCATCTGCAATCCGAAGGCTTCGTGTTGGATGAACCTGATAGAGCGACGCAACAAGTTGACATCCCCGCAAATGGACGCACACGCGTGGAGTGGTGGGGCACGGCAGGACTCGCTGAATCGGCAGACTTGATCTTCTCCGCGAAGACGACAGGCGCTCCCGCGCTGGAGGATTCGACGCGTCCCGTCTGGGGACAACTACCCATCCTGCAATACACCTCTCCGCAGACCTTCGTCACGGGCGGGGTATTGCGCGGCGCGGCTTCGCAACAGGAAGTCATCTCGCTGCCGCGCACATTCGCCGCAAGCAGCGGGGGCTTGGATGTGGAACTCAGCCCATCGCTGGCTGGCAGTTTGTTGTCCGCATTAGAGGTGATGGAAGCCTCAGATTACGCGCTGAACGCGGAATCGACTCTCTCGTATATCCTGCCGAATGTCGAGGTCTATCGCGCGCTCAATAATGCAGGCCTGAGTGACCCGAAACTTTCGGAGCGCGTTACGTCGAATCTGAATTCGAGCGTCAGCAGGTTGGTAAGTTTGCAAAACGCCGACGGCGGCTGGGGTTGGTGGGGCGGATCGTCTCGTTCAGATCCATATATCTCCGCGTACATATTCTTCGGGTTATTGCGGGCGCGCGGCGTTGGGATAGTCGTGGATGAAAACGCGCTTCAACGCGCGGGCGCGTATCTTGCAGGTTTGAATCTCGTCATAACCAACGACACAAAGGGCGCGGCGCTCGATGATATTGCCTTCATTCGATTTGTGCTCGCGCAGGCAGGCAGTTCCGATGAGGCGATGATCAATCAACTTTACGATGCGCGTGACCGCCTTAGCCCAGCGAGCAGGGCTTTCCTTGCATTGACGATCAATGCCATCAACCCCGCCGATGGACGCGTGCGCGATTTGATCTCCAATCTCGAATCCTCCGCGATCCTCTCTGCCTCCAGCGCGCATTGGGAAACGCCGAGCGAGAACATTTTCACGAAAGGCTCGACGATTTATACAACGTCTGTCGTAATATACGCGCTCGCGCAACTCGACTCGGCGAACCAGGTCGTTTTCAACGCGGTGCGTTTTCTCGCCGCGCATCGCAACGCTCAAGGCTTGTGGAGCATTGGTCACGAGAACACCTGGGCGATGATGGCGCTCAACGAAGCGATGATCGGCTTTGGCGATCTCAACGCCGATTACACCTTCAATGCTGCGCTCAACGGCGCGCCGCTCGCCAGCGGCAGTGTGGCTGGCAACCAGGCGCTTACGCCCGTGGATTCGCATGTGCCGCTTGAATTCCTTTCACCCAACTCGCCAAACCTGTTGACCATCACGCGCGAAGACGGGCTTGGGCGACTCTATTACAACGCCGCGCTGAAAGTCAACCGCCCTGTGGAAGATGTGAAACCATTGGATGAAGGCATGAGGATCGATCGAGTATATTGCGCGTCAGCGCAGTCGACACTTGCACCTGCCGCACACCTGCCCTGGCGGGCGGTGCCAGGGAGTGCAGGTGAGGGCTGTACGCCTCTTTCTACACTTCAACTTGATTCTGAACAACCGATCACTGCGCAACTCACGCTCGTCCTGCCCCACGACTCATACTATGTCATGGTCGAAGACTTCATCCCGGCGGGCATGGAGATTTTGAACCGCGCGCTCAAAACGAGTCAACAGGCGGTTGATCCGACTGAAGCGCAAGTCCAATTCGATGAGGAGGATCCATTCGCAGATGGCTGGGGCTGGTGGTTGTTCTATGAACCTCAAATCCGCGACGACGGCATTTTATTCACTGCTGATTATCTTCCCGCAGGCACTTACGTGTTGACGTATACACTCATTCCATTGCAGGCGGGCGAGTATCGCGTCCTGCCCGCGCACGCCTGGCAAACCTTCTTCCCCGAAGTGCAAGGCACAAGCGCTGGCGCGGTGTTTGAGGTGAAGCCGTGAATTATTGACACTCAAATGGCATGTTTTGATCCGATAGACTGCATCAATAACAAATCGAGAAAATATCAGGTCCCAGGGCGACAGCCGACTCGGCATGGTTGTCTTTTCGTTTCAAATTGGCGATGAAACCCAAGATGCAGGGCATCCATCTGATATAATCCCAAATCTACGGAAAAATTTTCGGGAGAATTGACGAACAGATGACCCTCGAACGCGGCGCATTACTACACAAGCGATATCGCATTGTTGAGATTCTCGGACAAGGGGGCATGGGCTCGGTTTATCGCGCCGTGGATGAAAACCTGGGCGTGGACGTTGCCGTGAAAGAAAACCTGTTCACCACGGACGAATACGCGCGCCAGTTCCGCCTTGAAGCGGTCATCCTTGCCAACCTGCGCCATCCTAATCTCCCGCGTGTGACCGATCACTTTGTGATCGGCGACCAGGGGCAATATCTGGTAATGGACTATATCGAGGGGGAAGATTTGCGCCAGCGTATGGAACGCATGGGCAATGTCACTGAAGATGAAGCCATTTTGCTGGGTGCGGCATTGTGTGATGCGCTCATGTACCTGCATACCCGCAAGCCTCCGATTTTGCATCGCGATCTCAAACCGGGCAATGTAAAGATCACGTCCGATGGCCATATCTTTTTGGTGGACTTTGGACTCGCGAAAGTGTTGCACGGAAGCCAGGCAACAACGACCGGCGCGCGCGCCATGACGCCCGGCTATTCCCCGCCGGAGCAATATGGCACCGCGCGCACGGATCCTCGCACTGATATCTACTCTTTGGGTGCCACACTCTACGCGGCGCTAAGCGGCATCATCCCCGAAGACGGCTTGGCGCGCGCCATGGATAACACCCAACTTACGCCGTTGCGCAAGCGGAATAGCAAAGTCTCGCGGCGGCTGGCAGCCTCAATCGAAAAGGCAATGGGAATTGATCCCGCTGACCGCTTCCAGAACGCCGAAGAATTCAAACGCTCTCTGCTTGGCTCCAAATCCAAGACACAGCGACTGCCCGGCGATTACATTCTTGACCCTCCGCCGAATGACGCGATGGAAGAGCAGAATCGAGGCTACATCGAGAGGGAATCCAGCCAGCCCGTCGATTTTAGAGCGCCGGTTTCAAAGGATTCATCCCCTGTGAAAGAGCTGCCCGTCTTCAAGCCCCGGCGCAAAAAGCGAAAGGGTCGTCGGACTCTCTCGGTTATCTTGTGGTCTTTATTTTTGCTGGTTGCGGCGATTTTCGCTGTGGTGCGATTCATGCCGAACCTTGTTCCGCCCGATATACTGAACTTATTGGGGCCATTGAGGACGATCCAAATTCCTTTCCTCCCTTCCATGAATACAGCAGTTTCTCTTCCATCCTCAACGCCAACGATCACCGAGACCCCGCCTTCTTTGGAGTCGCCCACCGCCACAACTGCGCTTCCCACTTCCACTCGCCCCCCCGCTCTCGCACCTACTCAAACGTTGCCGCCTGTTGTGGAAACTTCCGCGACGCCCGATAATAATACGCCCGCGCCTCCGATCACACCGTCAAGCGGTGGCTTGGGTCAGATCGCTTTTGCCTCAGATCGCTCCGGCGCGCCGCAGATCTATCTTACCAACGCTGATGGCAATGCTGTTACCTCTCTTACCAACATGGAGAATGGCGCCTGCCAGCCCGCCTGGTCGCCGGATGGATTGCAACTGGCGTTTATTTCACCCTGCCGGGCGCGCGGTGACTTTTATGATACAGCCTATCCCGACTCAAGTCTGTATATCATGAATGTGGATGGGACGGGATTGACAAAGTTGACCACAGGCCCTGAGTCAAATTTTGATCCCGCCTGGTCGCCTGACGGGGGCCGTATTGTCTTCACTTCCCTGCGCGATGGATATAAACAGATTTACCTGTTGGATGTTAATTCCCTGGTGGAGACGCGGCTGACTAACACTCCAGCAGAAATCGAGTCCAGTGAACCAGCCTGGTCGCCTCTGGGAAATCAGATTACTTATGTAGTGAAGCGTGTTGGAGCATATCAGATTTGGACCATGACTGATGCAGGCCAGGAAAGCGCTCAACTTGTTCGAAGCGGGCAGGATTTATTGGACTTTTTACCTTATTGGTCGCCAGATGGGAAAACAATCCTTTTCAGTCAGCGGAATAAGGGCGGGTTTCGTCCATGGCTAATGACTATTAACTACGAAAATCGCGATCAGGGTCCCACACGTTTGAACTTCCCGACTCCAATTGAAGATGTGGAATATTCCCCGGATGGTTTGTGGCTGGTCTTTGAAAGCATGGATAACGATGCCAATAGAGATTTGTACTTAATAACCATCACGGGCGGCAGCCGCACGCGCCTGACGAACGATCCCGGTGTGGATTTCGACCCTGCCTGGCGGCCCGTGCAAAGTCCGTAGTTTGTAATACTTGATTTGGTAGGAGGCGCAGTGCAAATCGCATTGCGCTTTTTGTTCCCTCTCCCTTTGGGAGCGGGTTATACTTGCACTGAGCGAGGTCGAAGTGGTGAGGGGAATTCTTACACTCCTCTTATTGACTACATTCTTTTGCGCATGTTATTATTATTCCCATCCCGCCAGCGCTCTCATCGCGAGAGCGCTAACTATGTGAAACTCATGCCTGAACTCACTGAACGACAGAAGACCCTTCTTCTACTTATCATACGCGACTATATTGAATCTGCCCAGCCTGTCGGCTCGAGGCGGCTGGCGGAGCATTATCACATCGACCTCTCCTCAGCCACCATTCGCCATGAAATGGGCGCGCTGACAGAAATGGGTTATCTGCGCCAGCCTCACACCTCTGCGGGACGCGTGCCGACAGAAGACGGCTATCGCTATTTCGTCAGCCAGATGATGCACAACGCGGAATTACCCGAAACAATCCAGCGCACCATCTCGCACCAGTTCCACCAATCCCGCGCCGACATGAATCAATGGATGACCCTCGCGGCATCCGTCCTCGCGCATCAATCGCAGGGCGTGTCCGTCGTCACCGCGCCTCATGCGGAACAGTCGCGCTACAAGCACGTCGAACTGATTTCGACCCAGGGACGACAAGTCTTGATGGTTTTGGTGATGGCGGGAGGGGAAGTGAACCAGCAAATCCTGACGTTGGCTGAGCCCGTGACTCAGGAGAGACTCAGCCAAACCGCCTCGCGTCTTAACGGACTTTTGGCTGGTCTGGCGGTGGACGCGATATCCGCCCTTCCAACCCGTCCCGACGCGCTCGACCAGGATATCCTGATTCTTATCACACAAGAGATGCGCCGCACTGGCGACCGCGTCTCAGGCGAAATGTATACAGACGGGCAGACCAACTTGTTAGCCGAACCCGAGTTCGCCGAATCAGACGATGCTCGCCGCGCCTTGAAACTCTTTGAAGAACGATCTACATTGCAGGACATCCTGGCGCGTTCAACGACAAATAGCAACATCGGCGGACTCCAGGTGCTTATCGGCGGAGAAGGCGAGTGGGAGGAGTTGCGTCAATGTTCAATCGTTTTGGCGCGCTACGGGGTCCCTGGCATGGCGACTGGCACTTTGGGTGTGCTGGGACCGATGCGAATGTCCTATGCAAAGACGATTCCAACCGTGAGATTCGTCGCGGCATTGTTGAGTGATCTGGTGAATGCTACGATTGTGGGCGAGTAATGCCACACTGCGAAGCGTGTCGCGCTACAAGTGAAATCATAAGTATTGAGAGTGGAAGATGACTGACAAAAAGAAACACAAACACAAGGAAGAAGCTGGCGAGACCCAAGCTGAAGCGATAGCAACGCCTGAGATGAGCGAGCAGTTATTGGTCGAGATGGACGCGTTGAAACGTCAACTCGAAGATGCCGAAAACAAACTGGCTGAAAGTGTGGACGGCTGGCAACGCGCCCAGGCTGAATTCCAAAACTATAAAAAGCGCATCGAGCGCGATAATGAGATGACGTACGCTTCGATGAAAGGCGACATCATCAAAAAGGTTTTACCCGCGCTCGACGATCTGGAACGCGCGTTACGCGAAGTGGACCGTCCCGCCGACGACGCCTGGGCGAATGGCATCGAACTCATCGCGCGCAAACTTCAGAACATTTTGGAAAGCGAAGGGGTGAAGCGCATCGAAGCCGAAGGCGCGGAATTCAATCCCAACTTCCATGAAGCGATTTCGCATGAACCGAGCGATACCGTTACAAGCGAACACGTGATCGCGGTCGTGCAAAACGGATATATGCTTGGTGAACGCGTAATACGACCTGCCCTTGTGAGGGTGGCACAGTAGTTCGCAAATTGGAAGGTTAACAGGTTTGCATGTTGAACCCGAAACCTTCAAACCTGTCGACCTGAAACTTTTAAACGAGGAAATTATGGCAAAAATTATCGGCATAGATTTAGGCACAACTAACTCCGTCGCGGCGGTAATGCAGGGCGGCGAACCGATCGTGATTCCATCCGCGGAAGGCGAACGTCTTGTTCCGTCTGTTGTGGCTGTCAATAAAAATCATGAACGGCTTGTTGGACGCGTGGCGCGCAACCAGGCGATCACCAACCCGCAGAACACGATCTTTTCGGTGAAGCGATTCATGGGACGCAAGGCGGACGACGCCGAAGTGGAACGCACGAAAAAGCGCGTGCCTTACGCGGTCAATCAAGCCGCCAACGGCGATGTGCGCGTGCAACTCGATGAAAAGGATTATTCCCCACCCGAAGTTTCGGCGATGATCCTTGCGAAGATCAAACGTGATGCTGAGGCTTATCTTGGTGAGACGATCACGCAGGCTGTTATCACGGTCCCTGCGTATTTCAACGACGCACAACGCAACGCCACCAAGGACGCGGGCAAGATCGCAGGACTCGAAGTTCTTCGTATCATCAATGAGCCAACCGCCTCGTCACTTGCCTATGGTCTCGACAAAAAGAAGAATGAGATTATTGCCGTGTATGATTTGGGCGGCGGCACGTTTGATATTTCCATCCTCGATGTAGGCGATGGCGTGTTCCAGGTGCGCGCTACGAGCGGCGATACCTTCCTCGGCGGCGATGACTTTGACCTGCGCATCATGGATCACCTCATCGAGCAATTCAAAAAGGATAACGGCATTGATCTGCACAATGATCGCCAGGCGTTACAACGTTTGAAAGAGGCTTCTGAAAAAGCCAAGATCGAACTTTCCACCACGATGCAAACCGAGATCAACCTGCCTTATTTGACTGCCGATGCAAGCGGGCCCAAACATTTGGTGATGACTCTCACACGCGCCAAGCTCGAACAAATTACAGCTGATCTCGTTGACCGAACGATTGCTCCCCTTAAACAAGCCTTGTCCGACGCTACTTTGACCGCAGGCGACATCCACGAGATCGTGATGGTTGGAGGCATGACGCGTATGCCCGCCGTGCAGGATCGAGTCCGCGCATTCTTTGGCAAGGAGCCGCATAAGGGTGTCAATCCCGATGAAGTCGTTGCGATTGGCGCGGCGATCCAGGCAGGCGTTCTCGGCGGGGAAGTGAAGGATATTCTGCTCCTTGACGTGACTCCCCTTTCGCTCTCCATCGAAACGTTGGGCGGGGTTGCCACACAACAGATCGAACGTAATACGACTATCCCCACTCGTAAGAGCCAGGTTTTCTCCACAGCGAGCGACAGCCAGACACAGGTCGAAATCCATGTGTTGCAAGGCGAGCGCCCGATGGCGACGGATAACAAATCACTCGGCAAATTTGTTCTCGATGGGATTCCACCCGCGCCGCGCGGCGTGCCGCAAATCGAAGTGACGTTCGATATCGATGCAAACGGCATTTTAAAAGTCACTGCGCAGGATAAAGCTTCAGGTCGTTCCCAGCATATCACGATCACTGCCTCCTCTGGTCTTTCGGATGCTGAAGTGGAAAAGATGCGCAAGGATGCCGAATCTCATGCTGAGGAAGACCGCAAGCGTAAGGAATTGATCGAAGCGCGCAACAATGCGGATAACACAGCCTACGCGGCGGAGAAGGCGTTGAAGGAGTTTGGCGATAAAGTTCCTGCGGAGACCAAATCTGAAGTTGAAACAAAAGTCGCTGAGGTGAAGAAAGTTGCCGAAGGCGAGGATGTCCCTGCGATCAAAGCCGCGACGGAGTCGTTGGGTGAGTCCATTCAAAAGATTGGGGCGGCTGTTTATCAGAATCCAAACGTCCCTGAGGGCGAAGCTGGTTCAAATCCCGAGGCAGGATCTGATCCTGATGTTGTTGATGGTGAAGTCAAAGAGTAAATCCCGCTGGTTGAGTAGCCCTGAGCGTTTGTTGCGAAGGGCGTATCGAAACCAGCAATAACAAGTAAACAAGAAATTGCGATTCTGTGGTCTCGATACGTGTCTCGCTAACACTCGACACTACTCGACCACCGTTGGTTAGGATTATGAGCAACAGCGATTATTACGATACCCTGGGCGTTGGACGGAACGCGAGCGATGATGAGATCAAAGCCGCATTCCGTAAACTTGCGCGCCAGTATCATCCCGACGTGAACAAGGAACACAACGCCGAGGAAAAGTTCAAGGAGATCAACGAAGCCTACGGCGTACTTTCGGATAGGGAAAAGCGCGCCCGCTATGACCGTTTTGGCAAGGAGGGTCTTGGCAACATGGGCGGCGGGTTCCGCGATTACAGCGCGGACTTCGGCGATATCTTCGAGGAACTCTTTGGTCAGTTTGGTTTTTCAACGGGACGAAGTTCCCGCCGCTCACCGCGCCGCGGACGCGACTTGCAGATGCAGGTCACACTGACATTTGAAGAAGCCGTCTTTGGCGTTGATAAAGAGATCGAATTCCAGCGCGAAGAGACCTGCTCACGTTGCAGCGGCTCGGGCGCGGAACCTGGCACAACGCCTGTACGTTGCTCCACCTGTAATGGTCAGGGCGAGGTGCGTCAGGTGCGCCAGACCTTTTTAGGTCAGATGGTGCAGACCGCGCCATGCCCAACGTGCGGTGGACGCGGCGAGATCATTTCGTCGCCATGTAAGACTTGTCGCGGCGGCGGGTTGGAGCGCAAGACTATAAAGAAGAAAGTGCAAGTCCCTGCAGGCGTGGACGCTGGAACGCAAATCCGTTTGAATGCGGAGGGCGGACCCGGGGTCTACGGCGGACCGAATGGAAGTTTGTTTTTGGTGTTGGACGTCAGACCGCATAAGTTTTTCAAGCGCCGCGAGAACGACATCATCTTGAATCTCGATATTAATGTCGCGCAGGCGGTGCTCGGCGCGGAAGTGCAAGTGCCGACAATCGATGGCGATGAGAAGTTGAAGATCCCTGCGGGAACTCAACCCGGCAAGGTCTTTCATCTCAAGCATAAAGGCGTGCCGCATTTGCGAAGAAACAGCCGCGGCGACCAATTGGTGATCGTCAATGTCGCGGTGCCGACAAAACTCACGAAAGAACAGCGCGAGTTGTTCGAGAAACTGGCGGAGAGTTTGGGTACGACAGTCAAGCCGCAGGAAAAAGGATTTTTGGATTGGTTGAATGAGGCGTTGGGGGGATAAAAGCCAGTTGTCAGTGAACAGTAATCAGTGGGGTTTTATTTGAAATGGAACTACGCCACTTCTCTCACCGTCTATTTAAAGCAAAGCCTTTATGAGCTGACCGTAACTTGCTATGACGAACAACGTCTGGTAGTCAGTAATTAAGACTGCAAGAATGGCCGGTACATTTAATAGGAGATGTAAATGATGAAGTTGAGTAAACGTTCCCGTTGGATAATTGTTGTGACGGTATTGGCCGTAATGTCAATACTGCTCATGGTACGGGTTGATTCTGTCCAAGCAACGTTTACTGATATGCATATGTTTGCGGTAATGCTTCGCGTCTGAAATTATGCAAGAAACGCCTGCAGGACAATACTATGACTCGCTGTTTTGGAAGCATAGTGAAGAACTATGGCAACTTATTGAGGCAAACCCTGGAAAGTACGACGAGCTTGTGCGCGTGAATCGTTTGTTTATTCCAGGCTTGGAGGCTTTGTTGGATGGAAAAGGGGGTACAGTTCGGATTACTTCTGAACAAGTGGATGGGCTAAAAGCACAATTGGAATGGTTTGCCGCCAGGGAAAGTCATACTTTACAGAAAGATATACAAAAGGAACAGCAACGTTTGTCGCTTGATCATTTAGTGGGTATGACAATGAACGAAGCTTGGGATTTTATCAATTCAAGATGGACCCCTGACATGGTGGTACAACAAATTTCGCCGCCTGACGCGTCAGTACAACAAACTTCGGCGCCTGATCCGGTGGTACAACAAACTCTAGTGCCTAACTCAGTTGTACAACAAACATCGATACCTGGCGTGGTGGTAGAACAAACTTTGGTGCCTGACTCTGATGGAAGATGGGCCTACTACGTCTGTAATGGAATCTATCTTGAGTATCCTGCCAGTTATCATATTCAATTCTTGGTAGGATCTATATTCTTTGTGCAGTCTACGGACTTATCTGAATGGTGGGATCCATCTTCGATAATAGTCGATATATGGAATCTTCCTGTTGCCGATAAAGGCATATTTAGTCCTAGTTACTTGTATACCGCAGAAAACATTATGTGGGAAGGAATAGTCCAAAATGGGGAATTTGAAGGATTCGAATATATTTCAAATGTGCCAAATGAACCAAATGACCCCGTAATGATTCTTGGTGCAATGCTATATAATCAGGAAAATCAACTTGGCGTGCATATCCATGTGAATGGAATTCCTCCAGTTTCTGAAGATTTTGCCCTGATCAAACAAAGATATGAGGATTTTCAACACATGGTTGAAAGCGTCAAAATTCAACTGCCGTAAATTTGCGATGCAGAATAATGGGAGAATCGTCATTTGACGATTCTTGCTTTTTGTCCTATAATGCTGAACACTTGAGCAACTATTCATATATTATGCTACTCAAAGAACAGACCTCCACCCACCTTGCCGACCTGTTTACCGCCCTCAGCGACCCGACGCGCCTGCGTATCATTTCCGTTTTGCTGGATAGCGAAATGAACGTGGGTGAGATCGCGAATCAACTCGCAATGACCGAGTCGGCTGTTTCGCATCAACTGCGCGGACTGCGTCAGATGCGGCTGGTCCGCAGTCGCAAGGATGGGAGGCAGGTATTTTATGCTTTGGATGATGACCATGTGGCAAAACTCTATCGCATGGGCCTCGATCACGTGGCGCACGGATGATTCAAGAACCTTTTAACCACAAAGGTCACAAAGGAGCACAAAGAAAAACCTTTCTTGATTTTTCTTCGCGGTGAAATCTTTATGCAAACACACTCACATACCCACACACACTTCGGCGACATCGCCAAACAGCCAACCTCCCGCCTTGCGCTATCCCTCGTGTTGACTCTCGTATTCGTCTTTATCGAAGCCGTGGCGGGAATTATCGGCAATAGTCTCGCGCTTCTCACAGACGCGGCGCACAATCTTACCGATGTTATCGCGCTTGGCTTGAGTTGGTACGCGATTCGACTCACATCACAACCTGCGAACGCGCGCAACACGTACGGTTATCATCGCGCCGGTATTCTTGTCGCGCTGATTAACTCGACAACGCTTGTCGTGATCTCACTTGGAATTTTCTATGAGGCATACCGTCGTTTTGCGAATCCACCTCAAGTCGAGTCGGGGATATTGATCACGGTTGGGCTGATCGCACTGGTCATTAATGCAGCAACGGCCCTGCTCGTCAGGAAGGGAAGCGAGCATGATCTCAATATTCGTTCCGCGTTCCTTCACCTGATGGGCGATGTGTTGTCCACGATTGGAGCGGTCGTTGCGGGCGTTATCATTTACTTTACGAATGCCAATTGGCTCGATCCGTTTGTGAGTATACTGATCGGTTTCCTCATCCTTTACAACGCGTGGGGCATTCTGCGCGATGCCATTGACATTCTGCTCGAAACCACGCCGCGCGATATTGATGCAAGCACGTTGGTTCATGATGTGATGCAGATCAAAGGCGTGCTTGGCGTCCACGACCTGCATGTTTGGAGTCTGACGCAAAACCTGCGTACCATGTCTGCACACATCCTCACGGATGACTTGTCCATCAGTGCAGGCGCGGACATTCAACGCCAGATCAACGAGATCGTGTATCATCGCTACAACATCTCCCACGCCACCCTTCAACTCGAATGTGTGGATTGCTATCCAGAGGGATTATATTGTGATTTGAACGGTCACGTTCATTTGGATAGTGCTCACCTGCACTTGCGGTAGGTGCAAGTGTCGCCTGCCGCTCAGCATTCGCTTCATTACCCAAGCCGATAATTGATCCCGTCAAATAGACATTATCCATGCCTTCGCTTTACTCCGTTATCTACGTCGCCCTCGGCGGCGCGCTGGGTTCCGCCTCGCGTTATCTTCTCGGCACATGGACCCAAACCTTAAGCAGAAGCATTGACTTCCCTTATGGCACGCTTGCAGTTAATCTCATTGGTTGTTTTGTGATCGGCTTCCTGTCTCAACTTGCCGAGACGCGCGGCGCTTTCACATCCGAATCAAGAGCATTTGTCTTTATTGGAATACTGGGCGGTTTTACAACCTTCTCCTCTTTTGGAAATGACACGCTCAATCTATTGCGCGACGGAGAGACATTTAATGCTTTGGCAAATGTCGGGGCAAATGTTATATTGGGGTTGTTGCTTGTCTGGCTAGGTCGGGCAATCGCTTATTGGATTTGGAAATAATATTTGGAGTCCGCCAACTTGCCAGCTTGCTGGCGATGTAGGCGAAAGCTCGCGCATTCCAAAAGGAGAGTAACCATGCAACTTCCACAAGATGGGACATTGCTGCGCATCTTCATCGGCGAAGCGGATAAATATGAGCGCCAACCGCTTTACGAATGGCTCGTTCTTCAGGCGCGCGAACAGGGACTGGCGGGCGCAACGGTTCTGCGCGGCATGATGGGCTTCGGCGCGAGCACGCGGCAGATACACACATTCAGGTTTGATACCCTCTCGGAAGATTTGCCAATCATTGTTGAGATCGTGGATACGCAGGATAAACTGGATCAATTCCTTGAGTCCGTTGAACCGCATATCAAGGCTGGATTGGTCACCATCGAAAAAGCCCAGGTCAAGTTTTATCGTTTTGAGCCATGAGAAAGCTCTTACTGCAAATTTGGCGGGCGCTTCCTTCGCGGGTCCAGGCTGTTTTGTCTCGAATCATACGACCGTTATTTCAGGTGTTTGCGGCAGCCGTCATTTTTGATCGGGATAAACGTGTCTTGCTTGTCAGGTCAACCTATCAACGATTTCATCCCTGGGGATTGCCGGGCGGAAGTTTGGATTACGGCGAGACCCCCGAAGATGCAGTCAAGCGTGAGGTTTGGGAAGAGACAGGCTTGAATGTTGAGATCGAAAGATTTCTGCTTGTCAAAACCTGGTCGCCCGATCGCGTGGGTTTATATTATCTGTGCGGGATCACGGGCGGTGTGTTTCATCCGACCGACGAAGTGTCGGAGTCTGGTTATTTTTCGTTGGATGATTTACCCGATGTGCGCCCATTGGATGTGGAGATGATAAAACAGCTCTACAAAATAGTGGAACCACAAAATTATGCTATCGACGGCGTTCCTCGCGAAGCATCCCCGTGGGACGCCGCCTAGGACAGCGATTTGAGCAAGTAAAATAGTAGAGCATGAACTGGCTTGAAGTGTCCCTTACAGTAAACGGTGAACTAGCCGAAGCCGTCGCGGATGTTCTTGCGCGCTTTGCACCCAACGGTGTGATGACCGAGCAAGGCGTAAAGTACGTGGATGACGAAGATGCGGGTACGCCAACGGGACCTATCACTGTCCGCGCGTATTTGGAGGTGAACGATCAACTCGAAGAGACGCGGCAGAAACTCGAAGAGTCGCTTTATTATTTGGGGATGATCCAGCCTTTGCCCGTGCCCGCTTACAGACAAATCGAGGATCAAAACTGGATGGAGGCTTGGAAACAACATTACAAGCCGATCCTCATCGGACAGCGACTCCTCATCCTTCCGGCGTGGATGGAATCCCCACAACCGAATCGCGTAGCCATTAAGATTGATCCCGGCATGGCGTTTGGAACAGGAACACACCCGACGACGCAGTTGTGTTTGGAGTTCATGGAAAATTATTTTGATTCATATGACTCTGAGCCGCGAAGCGGCGAAGAGTCTCGTAGTCGTGTAGGAGATTCTCACCTGCACTTGCGCCAGGTGCAAGTGTCGCTCACTACGTTCGTTCAGAATGACATAAACGTGATTGATGTCGGCTGTGGCTCCGGCATCCTCTCCATCGCCGCGTGGAAGCTTGGCGCGGAAAAAGTATTGGGCGTTGACATTGATGCAGAGTCCATTACAAACTCACGCGAGAACGCGGATATAAACGGAGTTGGCGAAGAATTAATTCTCGGCGTTGGGTCTGTGAATGAAATACTCGAAGGCAAATTTGCGTTCAAAAAAGCTGCGCTTGTGGTTGCAAATATTCTCGCGCCTGTGATTGTCCGCCTCTTCGATGTAGGTCTTGCGGATCTTGTCGAAGAGCGCGGCGCGCTCGTCTTAAGTGGGATCCTGCAAGGGCAGGAGAAAAGCGTCATCGAAGCCGCGCAGGCAAAAGGTCTAAGAATGAACGAGCAGAGGCAGATGGGAGATTGGGTCGCGCTGGCGATGAGTCGGTAAGTCGGCGCTTTATCACCCAGATGTCATGTTATCCCCTTCATTTCTTGCGATACAATTCGACAAATTTTATAATAGGAGAATTCAGTATGAAAAGAAATATATCGAAAGTTATTCTTGCAGTTGCAATTCTGGCGCTGGCATTGTTGGGCTGTGGGGCATTTTCCTCCCTGCTTGGCGGGTCACTGCTTGAAGATGATTTCTCGAATAGCAACGGCAGCTGGGGAACTGGCACCGACGCGGATAGTTCAGTCGAATATTCAAATGGCGGTTTGCAAATGCTGGTCTTTAAACCAAATTACATTGTATGGTCGACCCCGAATGACAAGGATTATGAGAATGTCCATGTTGAAGTTACTGTGACAGCGAGTGGAACTGACCCCACAACAGCCTTTGGCATTTTGTGCAATGAACAAGGCACTACAGCCTCCTATTATAATTTTCTTATGACGCCTGCCGGGGAATATGCGATCTCTAAAGCCGTAGTGGGGCAGACCGACCTGTTCCTTACGAACGACGATCAATGGGCAACCTCAGACCTGATCACACAGGATGCCGCTTCTTATCGCATCAGCGCAGACTGCGGAAATGGCGCATTAACCCTTTATGTAGACGGCAAGGAAATTGCGTCTGTCTCAGACTCTACCTATACAACCGGCAGGGTTGGTTTGCTCACGTGGAGCGGCGAGGAGGCTTCTTCAACGGATGTCACGTTCGATGATTTTGTGGTGACGAAACTCGGTCAATGAGATACATCGTATTGCCTGGAATAAATCCTGCGCCTTACATATCGCGCAGGATTTCATAACTACGAAGCACCGCATGGATAGCGAAACTAAAAGTTCAAAATTTAAGCGATAAAAGGAGAATACGAATGAAAAGCAACTTCAAAGTACTTTTGGCAATTGCCTGTCTTGCACTGGCGGCATTGGCGTGCCAGGCTCTGACGGGGGGACCGACAAATAATGATGTCACTGATGTTGTACCGGTGGATACGGATGTGCCAGATATCAATGTCGTTCCATCACCCACTCAACAGGGAGAATCCGTCAGTAATTCGGACGTCCTTTTGGAGGATGATTTTTCGGAAGGCCGAAGCAAATGGGGTACAGGAACAGATTCGGATAGCGGAGTTGAATACCTGGACGAAGCTTTGAACTTTCAAATATTCACAAAGAATTACATTGTGTGGACTACTCCAAATGACAAAGATTACGAGAACGTGCATATGGAAGTGACCGTAATCAACAATGGCACAGACCCGGCAACTGCCTTTGGGATCATCTGCTACCAACAGCATCCCATCACTGATTCGCGTTATTACTTTGCAGTGACCCCAGGCGGCGAGTATGCAATTGCCAAAGCCTCGCTGGCTTTGGATGACGTCTTCCTTACGAACAATGATCAATGGGCGGATTCTGATCTGATCGCCCATGATGCCGCCTCGTATCGTGTGGGCGCGGATTGCGGCAATGGCACCTTGACCTTATACGTGGATGGACAGCAGATCGCTTCGGTTGATGACACTACGTATACGTCCGGCGGCATTGCGCTCTTCGCCTGGAGTGGGGCGGATGTGGCATCAGCCAATGTGTCCTTTGATGATTTCGTGATGACAGAACTGCGGTAGCGCTCCATCGTATTGAATTTGAATCCTGCGCTTCCATCAGAAGGCAGGATTTTTGTTTCGAAGTTAACCCGATTTGTGGCTAAATCGCAATTGAATTTCAAGCCAAACAGTCGTAGAATCGGATAATCAAAATATCCTGATCATCGGGAGCATTCAATGGACAACCTTCAGCCCGGGCAAATGCTCGGACCCTATCGCATTATCAATCAAATTGGACAGGGGGGCATGGCTTCGGTCTACAAAGCGTATCAGCCCTCCATGGATCGCAATGTGGCGATCAAGGTACTGCCGAGTCAACTGGCTGAAAGCAAGGAGTTCGTAAAGCGATTTCAACAGGAAGCGCGCATCATCGCCAACCTCGAACATCCTCATATTTTGCCTGTCTTCGATTACGGGGAAAGCGATGGCACTGCGTATTTCGTGATGCGCTATCTGGAAGCGGGGACGCTTAAAGAGAGGATGGGGGCGGGTCGGCCGCTTCCATTGAATGAGATTGACCGCATCTTCACGCAATTGACGGACGCGTTGAGTTATGCCCATAGTCACGGAGTCGTCCACCGCGACCTGAAACCCGCCAATGCTCTTGTGGATGCGCAGGGCAATCTTTTTCTCACCGATTTTGGGATTGCAAAACTGCTGGAGAGCGCATCTCCGCGTTTAACGCAAACCGACGCCATCATGGGCACACCCGCGTACATCAGCCCTGAGCAGGCGCAAGCTCAAACGGTTGATCAACGCTCCGACATTTATTCGCTTGGCATCATCCTCTACGAAATGGTGACGGGCCGCGTACCCTTCGTGGCGGATACTCCGCTGGCAGTCATCCTCAAACACGTCAGTGACCCTCTGCCTTTGCCTTCTTTACTCAAAACGGATATCCCCGCGTCCATTGAGCAGGTAATCCTCAAAGCCCTTGCCAAAGATCCGCAGGACCGCTTTGCCACTGCCTCCGAATTTTTATCCGCATGGAAACGCGCTCTGGAACAGGGCGAGACTGCGCGCCGCGCACCCGAAACGATTTCTTCGCCCATATCACCCCCAAGCACGCCCTCTGTTCAAACTCAGGGCAAGCCTGCTCCCGCGCCCAGAGCCGCGCCCAAGTCTGGAAGGTCAACGGGCTGGCTTGTTGGCTGTCTGGCAGCCGCGTGTCTCTTGCTTATGGTTGGTGGAGTGGGTATCTACTTTGCCTCCAATTTGGGGAGTCTGCCATTCATCAATGGTGCTACTGATGTTCCTTTACCAACCGGGACCGCAAATATTCCCCTGCCGACCATGACCTTAACCGCCAATGTTCCATTGCCGACTGAGACTGAGCTTCCCATCAATGCTGGTAACGTTCTTTTGGAGGATGATTTTTCTGTTGGCGACAGCAATTGGGGAACAGGCACGGATTCGGATAGTGCAGTTGAATATGTGGATGATACTCTGAATTTCATCGTTTTCACCCAAAACTGGATCGTGTGGAGCACGCCTGATGATGTTGATTACAAAAATGTGCACGTGGAAGTGACCGTCATCATCAATGATACGGATCCCAACACAGCTTTTGGGATTTTGTGCAATCAGCAGGCGTCGAATGATGGTTCATATCATTATGTCGCAGTGACGCCCTCGGGACAATATGCAATTGCCAAAGCGGAAGCTGGACAGACGGATTTATTCCTGACCAACAACGATGAGTGGGGAACTTCAGGCTCGATCACGAAAAACGCCTCCTCCTATCGCGTCGGCGCGGACTGCGGCAATGGCACATTGACCTTATATGTGGATGGACGGCAAATCGCCTCAGTTTCTGATTCTTCCTATACCACCGGCGGTGTAGGTCTGTTCACATGGAGCGCACAAGAGGCGACAACAACAGATGTGAGTTTTGACGATTTTGTGGTGACGTCACTTAACGAGTAAGACCCTGCAAGTTTTGATCTCAATCCTGCGTTCCCGACAGAGCGCAGGATTTTGATTTGGATGGACAAAGTAATTGCCTTGTATTCGTGATACAATTTTTTACGAATAATCATGGATCGCCGCAGACTCTTCCTTTACCTGCTTCTCAATGTGTTCATCTCTGCCTGCGTGACAGGCGCGATCCTGTTCTGGTATGATCGCAACTACCGCGCCGCATCTCTTTCCTCCGTTCAGCCTGCCGCGCCAGCTCTAAGCGACTCTGCCCCTCAAGCGACCCTGAATCCGCAAACCGAGATTCCAGTGGAGATCGTCAGCGTAATCGGCGCAGGGACGTTGAATGCCGAGTGGGTGGTGGTGAAATACAAAGGTGAGGGTCAACTGGACTTGGCAAACTGGGAGTTGAGGGACGATGATCGAAATACATTTGTCTTTCCTCAACTGAGTTTGCATACGAATGGAGCCGTCCAAATTCATACCGCCTCGGGAACAAACACTGTGATTGATTTATACTGGGGCTTGAGCGATCCCGTTTGGCAATCTGGCGAGGAAGCGCAGTTGTCCGACCCGAATGGAAATGTGCGTGCCGTGTATAAGGTGCCATAACATAAATACTCCGCTGGTTGAGTAGGGCTGAGCGCTTTTCTCAGCCCTACTCAACCACCGAATTGTAAATAAAAATGACACAAGCACTTTACCGAAAATACCGACCGAAAGAATGGGCAGAAGTGATGGGGCAGGATCACATCGTCACGACCCTCAAGAATGCCATCGCGGCTGACCGCGTTGGGCATGCCTATCTCTTTGCGGGTTCGCGTGGAACAGGCAAGACCACGCTTGCGCGTCTTTTGGCGAAGGCGGTCAATTGTACAAATCCCGATCCCACCAAACGACCTTGTAATGAATGTGAACACTGCAAAGCCGTCAACGACAATCGTTTTATGGATCTGATCGAGATTGACGCGGCATCCAACACCTCCGTGGATGATGTCCGTGATTTGCGCGACAAGATCAATTTCTCGCCTTCACAGGGCAAATATAAGATATATATTATTGATGAGGCTCATATGTTGTCCACCGCGGCGTTCAATGCGCTGCTCAAAACGCTTGAAGAACCGCCGCCGCATGCCATCTTTGTTTTAGCCACAACTGAAATCCACAAAATTCCCGCGACGGTTTTGTCGCGTTGTCAGCGTCACGAGTTCAGACGCGTACCTGTGGATGAGATCGTTACGAATCTCAAAATGATCATCAAAGCAGAAAAGATTCAAGCGGATGATGACGCGCTGATTCAAATTGCGCGTCAATCTGCGGGCGGGATGCGTGATGCGATTTCATTGCTCGATCAACTTTCGTCAATGGGCGATAAAATCACACTCGCGCTCACGCAAACTGTGCTTGGAACTGCCACGAGTCAAACCGTGCTTGATACCCTCACGTCCATCATGGATCACGACCCAGCGCATGGACTCGAAACGATTCACAAAGCGCTCGATGCGGGAGCCGATCCGCGCTCGCTGGCACGTCAGATCGTCGAATATCTGCGCGGTCTCATGCTTATTCAAATGGGCAACGCGAATCAAGTCGAGGCCACCGCGGACGTCAAGAAGCAAATGCAGGCGCACGCGAAGTCCTTTACGACGAGTGATGTCCTGCGCATGATGAAGTCGTTCAATGCTGCCGCTACGGATTTGCGCGGCGGCTGGCAGCCATCGTTGAGTCTGGAACTTGCGTTGGCAGAAGTATTGGACGCGCCTAATGAATCGATTCCAACTCCCGCCGCGCCGCGTCAAGCCAATAAGCCTCAGCCCTTCGACCCTGCTCAGGACAAGCCTGCTACCGTTTCGAGAACCGAGACTCAGCCTCAAGTTGAGTCAGAAGCGGTTTCACATCCACAAGAAAAATCCGCTGTCAGCGCAGGAGATGTCATCAAGGCGTGGAAGCATATGTCCGCGGCTTTGCCAAAAGCGCAGGCGAATCTTTCGGCGTTGATGAACTCGGTGAGGATGATCGATGTGCATGGCAAGATGTTGATTTTGGGTTTGGCGAGCGATGTGCTGGTTTCAAAGATCGACAAGCCCGATCAGATCGAAGCGATCCAAAAGTTGATCAAGGACGAGTTTGGCGCGGATGTGGCTGTGCGTTGTGTGGTGACGAATGCGAAAGGCAAGGTCCCGCCGAACGTGGCGCAGGATGGCATGGTTGCAACCGCCATCCAACACGGCGGCGAGATTGTGGATGTGCAGGATTAATGGGAGTATCTCTTTATGAAATGCATGCATTGTCTTGTTGAATTTCATGATAGGAAGGATGAAAAATATATCGGTAAGGATGCAGATAGTCATTGGTCAATTTTTTGCTATGATTGCCCATCTTGCAAAAGAATGAATTTATTTCTTGTAAATGGAGCTGCTGCAACTGGGACCAGCGGTACGGCTATCCATACTGTAAAAACATCAATCCCTATTAGACCTTTTGGAAGTAATCGTCCTCCTTGCCCCCAAGAAGTTCCAGTTAATATCGCAAATGATTATAAAGAGGCTTGTTTAGTTTTACCATTTAGTTCTAAAGCTTCTGCTGCATTAAGTCGTCGTTGTTTACAAAATCTTTTGCGCGATGCAGCGAAAGTAAAACCAAGTGATTTGTCCAAAGAAATACAGGAAGTAATTGATAGTGGTAAATTGCCTTCACAGTTGGCTGAGTCGATTGATGCTATAAGACACATAGGAAATTTTGCGGCGCATCCAATGAAAAGCAAGAGTACAGGTGAACTAGTAGATGTTGAGCCCGAAGAGGCCGAGTGGAATTTAGATGTTCTTGAAGCACTATTCGATTTCTATTATGTTCAACCTGCGAAAGTTGCTAAGAAACGAGAAGCTCTGAATGCTAAACTTCAAGAGGCTGGCAAGCCTCCAATGAAATAGAGATTATTTAGGAGAATTTACTTATGGCTAAAGGATTTAACAAAGGTCCCGCAATGGGCGGGCAACAAGGCGGCATGATGCAACAATTGCAACGCATGCAAAAACAAATGGAGGAGGCGCAGGCAAAACTTGCCGTGGAAACTGTCACTGCAACGGCGGGTGGCGGTGCGATCAAAGTCGTGATGACTGGCGACCAGAAATGCCAGTCCGTTGAAATCAACCCCGATCTATTGAAAGACGCAGATGCCGAAATGTTACAGGATCTAGTCTTGTCCGCCGTGAATATGGCGCTCGATCAATCGCGTGAACTTCAAGAGAAGTTGATGGGTCCGCTGGCGGGCGGGTTGCCGTTTTAGAAGGATTTTGAATGAGACTCGGTCTTTCAGAGATTGCAATCCTGGTTTGCTGGGGTTCGTCCATACTGATCCTTGTTGGTACAGTGATTTATTTGATTGCAAGAAAGGTAAAGAATAAATAGCTTATGCTTTTGCCCGAATCTTTACAGTCTTTGATAAATGCGCTTGAGCGTTTGCCCGGTATTGGTCCCAAGTCTGCATCACGGTTGGCGTTCTACCTGTTACGCGCGCCCGATGAGATCGCGCAGGATTTGGCAGTCGCGCTTGCTGGCTTGAAAGAGAACACGGCGTTTTGTCAGGAATGTTTCAACATCACCGAAGCGGGACGCGAGCGTTGTGAAGTCTGTGAGTCCCCGCGGCGGGATGGAAGTGTTATTTGTGTAGTTGAAGAAGCACTCGACGTATTGGCTTTGGAACGGACAGGCGGTTATCAGGGCAAATACCATGTCTTGCAGGGAGTCTTATCTCCCATCGAAGGTATCGGTCCCGATGATTTGAAGATCAAGCAATTGATCGCGCGTGTTGCGAATGGCGGAATCAATGAAGTGATCCTTGCGACGAATCCGAGCATGGAGGGCGATGCGACCGCACTGTATCTACGTCAACAACTTGAACCTTCAGGAGTAAGAGTCACGCGTCTCGCGCGCGGTCTGCCCATGGGCGGCGATTTGGAATATGCCGATCAAAACACATTGTTGCGCGCGTTATCTGGAAGACAAGAAATAAACTAAACGGGAAGCCAGTCAGGGCGAAGAACGCCTCGAATTTTTAAGATTGAATTGTTGCAAATCCATTGACAAAGTCAGTGAAAAGCGTATAATCATTATTCGCTAGTACATTCCACAGATCTCGTCCCCCGGACAGATCATTGAAAACTTAAGCAGTCTCGAGTCAGAGACACAAGCCTGTTGGTTTTGCAGTCTGACGAGCCGATGTCGAAAGGCAGTGACATCGGTGTTTTCGTCTGTTGACGTCTTGACAGGCCAAAGTGGCGCGTGTAAAATCCGTCCGCTTTGAACCCAGCACTTTAACAACTGAATAGTGATAGGAAGCAACAACTCTGTCGATCCAGTAAAAAAAACCGTAAACTACCACTCGCGCGAGCTCGCTCGCAAGAGTGAAAATTTTTGCGGAGAGTTTGATCCTGGCTCAGGATGAACGCTGGCGGCGTGCCTAATA
>CAZIYY010000017.1:0-43547 GCA_964543585.1 uncultured Anaerolinea sp.
CAATGTGGACATCTTTTCATCGCTCTATTTTAGCCCATTCTTTTAGCCACTCCCTGTGAACGTAAACGATCCTGAACCTATCTCCACATGTAATCGTTGGAACTTTTTCCCTTTGTCGTGTTCTGCGAACCATACTTCTCGAACATGCGCTGGAAGATGGTCATATCGCTGGGGGCGATATTGATGATCTCAAAACCGACGTTGAACGTATTCGGGTCGACATGATCCCTGCGGCACCATTTACTGCGGGCGATGAAAACCATGGAAGTCTTGTCGGCGATGTCGGCTGTGAGTTCGAGATGCAGGCGAAAATCCTGCCCGGGCGGAATCTCCTTTGGGGTGTCGAGTTTAAATCCGCTTGTGCTGATATCTGAAAGATAGCCGAGCAGTTGTTTGGTCGTTTCATCTGTGACCTGCATGTAATACGTGAAGTCGCGGCGGTTTATTTTTCGTTTGTTAGATTTGTCAGCCATGAGAGGGATCCTCCTTGCATTGTCATAAGTATAAGAGGGATTTATAAGTCTGTAAACAACAAAAATGTGTTTGTAATGATGTCTTATACCATATTTGGCGGGAATACTTTCAACATCTCCAAATATGGACATGACTTTCTCAAGGTCGAGTCGTCAATCACGCGTTCTTCCTGCAATTATACTGCTGATAGGCAGGAATATGACGGCCTCTGAATATCTTTACTCTGCCTTCAAAATATGCGTGAGGATCGTCGCGCCCGAGCCGCCGATGTTTTGTGCCATGCCAATCTTGGCGCCATCCACCTGCGTTTCGCCGCACTCGCCGCGCAATTGCTGGACGACCTCCACGATCTGATACATCCCTGTTGCGCCGACTGGATGCCCGCGCGCTTTCAAACCCCCGCGCGTGCAAACGGGCACGCGTCCATTCGGGCTGATCTCGTTGTCGAGTCCGAGTCGCACGCCTTTGCCGCGTTCGGCAAACCCACACGCCTCAAGCGATAAGGCGGACATGATCGAGAACGCGTCATGTAGCTCAAATACGTCAATATCATCCGGCTGGACGTTTGCCATCTCGTACGCGCGTTTGGATGACTCATACGCAGCGGATAAGAACAACGGATTTTTTCTTGAATGGACGGCAAGAGTGTCTGTGGCGGACGACGACCCTGCCACCGTTACGCGCGGCTTTCCCTTCAACGACGCGACTTTCTCCGCAGGAACGATGATGACTGCCGCCGCCCCGTCTCCAATTGGAGACGCGTCCATCAGGTTGATTGGTGTGGCGACCATGCTAGATTTTTCAAATTGATCCACACTGATCTTTTGATGCAAGCGCGCGAACGGATTGTGCATGGCATTCGCGTGAGCATTGATGGAGAACGGCGCGAAGTCCGCGTGTTTCCATCCGAACTCATGCATATATCTCCGCATGACCAAAGCGTTTATACCAACGAATGAAATGCCTTGTTCTACTTCGTAATCTGCATCTGCAGCAGTCGCCAGCGCGGCCGTGATGTCGTGACCAGCCTTATCGGTCATCTTCTCGACGCCAACGATCAGCGCAGATTCGATCTCTCCCGCGGAGACAGCCATCAGTCCCGCGCGCAGCGCCGCCGCGCCCGAAGCTCACGCGGCTTCCACTTTCACAGCTTCCTGTTTCCACAGCCCTATCCACTCCGCATAAAAAGTTCCGAGTTGATTTTGCCCATCAATCAATGGCGAAAGCATGTTGCCGACGAATAGCGCGTCGACCTTATCCATGCCTGCATCCTGCATCGCGGCGAACGCGGCGTTCCCGCCGATTTCGCGCAGGGACAAATCCCAATGCTCATCAATTTTTATCTGACCGATTCCAAGTATAGCGACTTTTTTCATCATGCCTCAATTGATTTATACTTGCATAATTCTAATCCGCAAGTCTATCAGGGACTATCAAAAATGGAACACAACGTTTGGAAGGATAAACTTTTGGACGCGGTATCGCAAGTGGGCGATGAGGGACGCCAGGCTGTGGGTCATATCCGCGCGCACGGCACGAAGATTGGGTTTATGCGGGTGCGACCCAACGTCGGCGCGTTTTGGACTGTGTTTGGGAATATCCGCATGAATTCACATTACTATTCTTACGACACGCCGCTGGATGATCTTCGCATCAAGACCCTCATCATTCATGAGGTCCGCCATTTGAGGCAGGGCATCATCACTGCGTTATCTGTTTATGGCGAATTGGATGCGTGGCAATTGGAGTTCGGCATTTATCATCGCGTAAAGGGGAAATATCCGCACCCCGCGATTTCTGAGTTGATGACCCTTCCATTGGAATATGATCGAACTATGCTGAAAAAAGCGGCAACTCTCATGCAGGCATACGCGGGGAAAGGTTATCGTATTGACCTGCTGCCGTTGTACCCGCTGGGGCGGGAATTCAAGTATTGGTTGACGCGAAAGTAGTACTGCGCTCGTGATTTCTCATTCGATTCGTAATTTACTCCCACACGTTCGGCAGAAGCGGTCGCCGGCATGCGCGCGTGCGCCGCACTCGTGACAATACGCGGGCGCGGCGCTCTCTTCTTCACCGCCATGACGACGTCGGCCCAAACCTGCCAAGGGCGTAGATGAATGTGGACTGGATTTCGTGGAACGCCAATAGGCGAATAATGCAACGATGATGAATGCCAATCCAACCCCGCCAATAATCCACGGCAAATTATCAATGGAAACGCGGCCGGGTGTATTGGCTCCCACAGGTTCAGAGGGCTGAACATCCGCCGCCTGGCTTGGGTTGGTGACTGATTCAGACTCGCGGGTGTATTCGATCTGAAATTTGTAAGATTGCCCCATTTTCAAATTACTGCGGTTGACAGCGCCAATTAAATGCAATTTATCCTGGCTTGTGTTTGTGACTGATAATTCAGGCAATGTGATGATGTTCTTGCTATCTGACGGGAGGAAAACACCAAGATTGAACTGTTGGGTGGGATAATCGCCTAGCCATTGAAAGGAAAACTGCCGCTTGTTTCCGCCACGCGCAAGCGGCTGGTAATATTCGATGCGATGAGGGTCATAGGATTGCACGTTCAGGGTGATAACCTGCCAGTTACCGTTGACTTTCGGACCCTCGAATTCAGCGTTCAACAGTTGACCCGCGCTGTTGAAGGCAACGCCAATCAAATTTCCGTCTTTGGGGAAGCGCAGGGATATTTTGGCTGGGAGCGGAGTCCCTTCCGCTACTGCAAATTCATGGATCACCAACATGCTTGGCTGGTCATATTCCGACCAGAGTTCGACGTTGATAGATTTCAAATTCGTGCCGCCCTGTGCGTCCGCGGCGGAAGGAAATATGATTAATCCCAACAGCAGGGCAAATATGAGCCACTTACGCATGAATGACCTCCAAAATCAAAAGGTTTTTCTTTTATCTTACCATGCAATGAAATTCAGGGAATGGCGCTCCTGCAATTGTCGGCCCACTTTTCGCGGGATTTTTCGTTATACTTCACCTATGGAACTCTCCGCAGCAATTCATCTGCTAGGCGATATTCTCGGCGAGGTGATTGGCGAACTCGAGTCGCCCGAACTGTTCGCCATTGAGGAACGCATCCGTATTGCCGCGAAGGATCGTCGGGGCGGGAATGTTGAAGCGGTGAAACAACTTGAAGCGGAGGTGGAGGCGCTGGATGTCGATCACGCGCGCGCAATCTCTGCCGCGTTCACCACTTATTTTGAACTGGTCAATCTTGCTGAGGAACATCATCGCGTCGGGCAATTGCGCGAAAGGACAATGCCATCCAAGCCGCTCGGTGAATCGGTCTTTGATGCAATTGCCCTACTGAAAAAAGAGGGAGTCACTTCCGAGCAAATGCAATCCCTGCTCAATGAACTTTCCATTGAACTTGTGCTTACGGCGCACCCAACCGAAGCCCGCCGCCGCACCGTTCTTTCAAAACTTCAACGGCTTGCGCGCCTGCTTGATGGACTTTCAGATGATGGTCTTTCGGCGCGCAAGCAGAAAAAAATCCGTTCAAGCATCCATGCCGAAGTCGCGGCGTTGTGGCTTACGGACTCACATCGCACAGATCGCCCCGCTGTAACGGATGAAGTCCGCACGGGATTGCAATTCGTTGAATCTGTTTTTTGGGATGCCCTGCCTGCTTTATACGATGACCTTGACGATGCGCTCGCTTCTCACTACCCCGCTCTCTACACCGAAATCTTACAGAGAAGAGAGCGGGGCTACCCCGAAGTGGATCCGCCTTCGACATGGCTTCGCCTCGCTTCATGGGTGGGCGGCGACCGCGACGGCAACCCCAATATGGATCACAAAGTCACAGCCGAGACTCTCCGCCTTCATCGCGGTCTTGCAGTAGAGAGTCATCGCAGCGCGTTACAGGATCTGGCGCGCCGTCTCAGCATCAGTAGCAGCCGCCTGCCGCCTCCGCCCGAACTCATCGCGTGGATCGAATCGCGCCGCCCATTTCCGCCGCACGTTGCCTACATCGAGGAACGTTATGCTTCAGAACCTTATCGTCTTGTGCTTTCCCTGCTCGCGGCTGATCTCGCGGATGCCTCACGCGACGACATGACCGCGCGCCTGCTTGAGCGTAAACCTCAAGAGGCACGCATCAGATTACATGAATTGCTCAAGCCGCTCGATATCATTTCAGCGAGTCTGCCAGCCTCGCTTGCGCAGGATGAAATACAAAAAGTCCGCCATCAATTGCAGATCTTTGGTCTGCACTCGATGCGTTTGGATATTCGCGAAGAGTCGACTCGCTATAATGACTCGCTCGGAGAAACTCTGCGCGCGCTTAATATAACTTCCGATTTTGCCGGCATGCCCGATGGAGAACGCCTCTCACTCTTAACCCGACTGCTATCATCCCCACTGCCCAATCTTTCAGAACATCCAGGCGTCACTCCTGCCACTGCCGAAACCTGGGCATTGTTTCAACTTGTCACGCGCGTTCGCAATATCTATGGCGCAGAGTTGCTGGGACCTATCGTAATCTCGATGTGCCGCTCGGCATCAGATGTATTGACCGTGTTACTGCTTGCCCGTTGGGCAGGTTGTGACGACGGTTTGCAAATCGTTCCGCTTTTTGAAACCGTAGAAGATTTACGAGCCGCGCCATTCATTCTTGAGAACCTGTTTAACATGCCGATATATCGCGAGCATCTTTCGACTTGTGGAAAATCCCAGATGGTGATGATCGGATATTCGGATAGCAACAAAGACGGCGGATACGTTATGGCGAACTGGGCGTTATATCAGGGCCAGGAGAGCATTACAAAGGTCGCCCAAGAGCGCAATATCACACTGACGATCTTTCACGGCCGCGGCGGGACAATTGCGCGTGGAGGCGGACCGGCCAATCGAGCCATCCGCGCCCAGCCCGCAGGGAGTATCAAGGGCCGCTTCCGCCTCACCGAGCAGGGCGAGACCATTGCCGCGCGTTACTCCAACCCCGAACTTGCTCATCGCCATCTGGAGCAGATCGTTCATGCCGTGCTGGTTGCCTCCTCCCCTGCAACGACTCAATCTGAAGTTCCTGTTGACTGGCGCGCAGGCATGGATGAAATGTCCGCGACTGCGTTTCAGGTTTATCGAAATCTCGTTTACGAAACTCCCGTCTTTATTGATTTCTGGCAAGCCGCGACTCCCCTGGATGAGATCAAACGATTGCACATTGGCTCGCGCCCCGCCGCGCGTACGCAGAGCAGTGAGGTATCCAGAATCCGCGCCATTCCCTGGGTATTCTCCTGGATGCAGAGCCGCTTCAATTTACCTGGATGGTTTGGACTCGGCGCAGCGCTTGCGTCCATCAAGGATTCCGCGCTTCTTCGTGATATGTATCAGGGCTGGGCTTTTTTCAAGACCATGCTCGATAACAGCGAAATGTCACTGCTCAAAGCGGATATGGACATTGCTTCTCTCTATGTTGACCTTGTCCCTGATAAAGCAATGGCAACGGCGATTTTCGACATAATCCGAATAGAGTACGATAGGACGCGTGAGGCTGTGTTATCCATTAGCGGGCATCGGAACCTGTTGGATGCGGAACCAATCACCCAACACGCGGTTCAGCTGCGAAACCCATACGTTGACCCATTGAATTACGTTCAAGTGGAAATGCTGCGCCGTTTACGCGCTTTGCCCGACCCTGAAAGCGTTGAGGCTCAGTCGTTGCGCGAGGTTATTGGCTTGACCATTAATGGAATCGCCGCTGGGTTGAGAAATACCGGATAGACTGAGGAACAAAACGTGCCATCCAACATCGAAATCAAAGCCCGCGTTAGAGATTTTGCTGAAATCCAAAAGCGCGCGGAAAAACTAAGCGATCTGCCTGTTGAAGTGATTCCGCAGGAAGATATCTTTTTCAACGTCGAACATGGCCGATTGAAGTTGCGCATCCTTGCGGCTGGGCGCGCACAACTGATCTACTACACCCGTCCTGATCAGGAAGGACCTAAGCGTTCGGATTATCATATTTTTGAAACTTCCGATCCTGAAAATCTCAAGCGCGTACTTGAACTCGCATGTGGCATTAGCGGCGTGGTGAAGAAGACGCGCTATCTTTATCTCGTGGGGCAAACGCGCGTGCATTTGGATGACGTTGATAGCTTGGGTCAATTCATGGAATTGGAAGTTGTCATGCAAACGGGACAGAGTGATGCCGAAGGGCAGGCTATTGCCGTGGATTTGATGACCAGCCTCGGGGTGGAAAGAAGCGATCTACTTGAGGGCGCGTATATGGATATGGTGGAACGCGCACCAAAGGTCTAACGTCGAATGTCATCCATTGACTTTGAACATTTGACATTCGAGGCGATGAAGTATGATAAAATACCCCGCCGAGCGTAGTACCCTTCGCTCGAATAAAAAACCATTTGAAAGAAAGGGCTTGAAGAAATGAAAGTATTGCTCATCAAGGACGTTTACAAACTGGGCCGCGCGGGCGACATCAAAAAAGTCGCGGATGGCTATGGGCGAAACTACCTGCTCACACATGGGCTGGCGGTGCTTGCCACCGCAGGCGCGCTCAAACAAGCGGACAAAATTCGCTCGCAGGCTGATGTTCGTCGTACTGAAATCAACAGTGAACTCAAGGATTTGGCGTCTCACATCAACGGCGTCACGGTCGTCTTTTCCGCCAAAGCAGGGGAAACTGGCAAACTCTATGGCTCCATCACTACACAGGATGTGGCGACTGCCATTCAAGAGAAGACCCGTTTCGAAGTCAAGAAACAGCAGATTGATATGCAGCCCATCCGCAGCCTCGGCGAGTTCACCGCGCACGTTCGCCTCACGATGGACCTTGTTCCCGAAGTCAAGATCATCGTTCACCGCGAAGGCGAGGCGCTCGAAGATGAGGCGGGGACCGAAGCGCCCGCTCAAGCCGCCGAATCTGCTGAACCGGCGGAGCCGGCAGAAGCCTGATCCCAAATACCCATCCGCTCATGACATCACCAGTTCATTCCCGTTCGATGGGGCGCTGGTGATGTTTCGTTTATGATGATGCAAACCATCGGTCAGAAACTCAAACAGACGCGCGAGGCAAAGCGTCTCACACTTGAAAAAGTTTTTGAGGTCATACGTATCCGCGTTCCATACTTGCAGGCGTTGGAAGCGGATGACCTTTCTGCGATGCCTTCGCCTGTGCAGGCGCGCGGTTATCTGCGTAACTACGCGGAATATCTCGAACTTGATTTCGATCAACTACTTGATGAAGCGCGGCAGGCTGACTCGCAAAAGTCATCGGATGAAATTATCGGTCCCTCGGATTCAACTGATCAACCAGCGACTCAATCCCTTGAGCCCGCGTTGAGCGTCGTCGAAACTTCTTCTCAAGAAGATGCGCCTCCCCTTACGGGCAAGCCTCGCCCTGCCCGCCGCAAAAAAGCGGATTCGCAACCCGAGCCTGATTCTGCTCCAACCCCAAAGCGACGGGGCCGCAAAAAAGTTGAACCTGAACCCGAACCAAAACCTGTTATAGAATCACAGCCCGAAGTTGTTGAGGAGCCTGTCATTCCAATTGAACCTGTTGTCGAAGAATCCCTCGAACCGCAACGGGAGGAAACTCATCAACCCGATGTCAGCGACAATCTCTGGCAGACATGGTTGAATAGATTAAGTGCCATCGTGTCGGTGCGAACGAAGCCAATGCCTCTGGACTCAACGCCTCTGAACTCAACGACTCTGGACTCGGACAGCTTGCTGTCCGAAGCTCAGGCTTCAGGTGTACAAGCACAGGAGCAAGTTCCTGTATCCCAGATTCAAGAATCCACTGAAATCTTCAAGGAAATCGGAATCGAACTTCGCAAGCGACGCGAACTTCTCAGCCTGCATCTCGATGAAGTGGAACGCAACACACATGTCAAGGCTCATTATCTCGAGGCGCTGGAAAAAGGCGCGATGGATGACCTGCCGTCCACTGTTCAAACGCGCGGCATGTTATCCAACTACGCGACCTTCCTTGATTTGGATGTTGACGCGTTGCTGCTCCGGTTTGCGGATGCACTGCAGGCGCGGCACCGTGAGCGGAATCCGCAAAAGCCCGCGCGCAAAGCGGGCCAGCCGATCACTACAAATATCCCCTCCATTCGCAGTTTTATCGCCGGGGATATGATCTTCGGAATCGGGATCGCAGTCCTGTTGATAGGATTCTCCATTTGGGGTGTAAGCCGCGTATTGACAATCCAAAGCCAGCGCGAGATTCAGCCAACCGCGCCATCCATCTCTGATGTATTGCTGGCATCTCCTGATCCATCCCAAATCACGGAGACTCCCGCGCTCTTGCCCGTTGAATCCTTTCCGGGAGAGGCGACAGTAACGATTGTCATTCCGACACAGAACTCAAATGTCGAGGTGCAGGTCAACCTTGTGGCGGTCGAGCGGACATTCATGCGCGTGATCGTGGATGGGAAAGAGGTCTTCAATGGGCGCGTCGTGCCTGGGAATGCGTATCCGTTTGAGGCGGAGGACCAGGTTGAGGTCCTGGTAGGAAGCGGCGCTGCCATCCGAATTGTTTATAATGGACGCGACCTCGGCTTGCTGGGCGCGTTTGGCCAGGTTGCGAATAATATTTATCGGGCCGATGAGATCATCACACCGACTGCATTGCCATCGCCGACAGCAACCAGCACCGAACTGCCGACATCTACAGTCGTACCGACTTCCACTGTACGGCCCACGTCAACACCGGTTCCGTCGAATACTCCCGTGCAGTAGAGCAGGATGCCATCCTGCTCTACATTTAGGAAAATTACACTTGTCAAAAAATACTTTTCATCTCGTTTCACTTGGTTGCGCGAAAAATACCGTTGACTCAGACTCAATGGCGCAACTTCTTTTGCGCGACGGTTATCGTTCGGTGGATAATCCTTCTCATGCAAATGTGTTGATCGTGAACACCTGTGGGTTTATTGGTCCCGCAAAACAAGAGTCCATCAATGTTCTGCGCGAGCTTGCGGAAGGCAAACGAAACAATCAACTATTGATTGCGGCGGGCTGTCTCACGCAGCGTTATGGTTCTGAGGTCGCGGAGAAAGTTCCCGGCATTGACGGGGTGTTGGGCACGCGTCGCTGGATGGATATTGTGCAGGTAGTTCGCGAACTTCGCAAGGGTCCCCATCCGGAACCGCTTTATCACTTGCCCGAAGCGAAGACGGTCGGCGCGGATGAGCATGATGCCTTGCGCGCGTCGGTGGCTGGAGCGAGCGCGTATCTCAAGATCGCGGATGGATGTCGCCGCCCATGCGCGTTCTGTGCGATCCCACTCATCAAAGGCACTGCTGTCTCGCGTTCTGTTGATGTGATCCTTAACGAGGCGCGTCGTTTGCGCGACGCAGGTGTGCGCGAACTGGTTTTGATCGCACAGGACACAACGGATTACGGTCACGACCTGGGGATGAAGGACGGGCTGGCAATTTTATTGGAACGACTCACCGCTTCGGTGCCCGACATGGATTGGATCCGCATTATGTACGCGTATCCCGGCTATGTCACCGATCGTTTGATCGAAGTGATGGCGACTCACAGACAAGTCCTACCTTATCTTGATATGCCGCTTCAGCACGCGCATCCGAAGACGCTTTATCGTATGCGCCGACCATCGAACATTGATTGGGTTCATCGCACGCTCGGCAAGATGCGCGCCGCGATCCCAGATCTTGCCATTCGGACGACATTCATTGTTGGTTACCCGGGCGAGACTGAAGAGGAGTATCAGGCTTTGGTGGATTTTGTTCAGGAAATTCGCTTTGACCGCGTGGGCACGTTCCAGTTTTCATTTGAACCTGGAACAACGAGTGAGCCATTGGGCGACCCCGTCCCTGCGGAAGTGAAGCAGGCACGCTTTGAGCGATTGATGGAATTGCAACAGGGCATCTCGATGCAGGTCAATCAATCGTATGTCGGCAAGACGCTGGATGTATTGGTTGAGGGCCGCGATAAAGGGATTGCGATTGGGCGTTCCTATCGCGATGCGCCTGAGATTGACGGCATGGTCTTCATTGAAGGCGAGGCGAAGATCGGTGAGATTGTTCCGGTAAAAATTACCGGCGCGATGGCTTATGATGTTACGGGTTTTGTTGCGCAGAAATTGATAAAGTTGTAAATGAATAATCGGGGGTTTTTGCAAGATTGTCAGTTCATATAGGCAGACTTTCATGTAAACTGTAAGCATCTTATTTTACTGGAGGTCTTGATGAAACAATTTTTCTTATTTCTCGCGTTTGCCCTTGCCACATTCTTGATGACTGGCGTAACTAGCGCGGCGGCTCCCACGCCGAAGACAACGTTCACACTTGTGAGGGGATTGCCCTCAACAATGAATGTAGGTGATACGTACACTGTTGTGGTTGAAGTCACGAGCGACACGCCTTTCAACATCGTCCAGGCCATGCCCGATTTTTATTATCCCGGCAGAGGAGTCGTTGCTATCCATGGTGGTGATCACGCAGGGAGCGGCACGAATGCCACCCTGGAAATTACTTTTACCGCCAAAGAGCCTACAAACGACTTTGCGAATGCCCCCGGGTATGCGCCTGTTTCGGTTATTGTCGGTGTGCGGTATCCGGGCGGATATGTGGCAACCCAGCGTTATGATTTCGTTGTGACGGTGCCGTAGCCTGTCAGACCAGATTTAGACGTCTTAAAACGAAATAGCCCGCCCCTGACGCTTCGCAAAGCGGAGAGGCGGGCTGTTTTGATTCGGTTTAGCGTCGGTCCCAGACCTTAGTTGGGCAGAATTCTATGAAGCACGTGCAACCGCAGTCGCAAGCAGGATCAGGATGACTAATCCAAAATTGATTCGCAGGAGCCTGATTTCGCGTCTTCGCAGGGCGTCCAATTCTTCCGTATTCTTGCTTTTCTTTGAGATCAGGATCGCGCGGCGGATAGCGGGAATCACCTCCCAGGTTTGGATGGCGCTGGTCACAACCATGAAGATTCCAAGCACATGTTTTGTGAGAATTGCCAGCGACCATTGTGTGCTGATGGAGAGGAAGCCGTCGTAATGGGGATTGACGCTCATCTGGAACAAGCCGGTGACAATCAGAAGACTTATGCTGAACCATGCGATGGGTTCAAGTCGTTTTTGCATGGCTTCGATGAATACAAGCTGCGTCTCGGGATTTAGCGCGCGCTGCATGGCGGGCAGGATGAGAAGTGAAATCGCCGCGAGACTGCCAGCCCACGTGACTGTTGCCAGCAGGTGCAACCAGAATGTAAGCGCTATTGCCCAGGTGGGCGGAGTGATCATGGGTATGATGGCGTAAGGAGGGTGGGGGTTTCTGTGGGAATGAGCGAGAATGTGGCTGTGGGTGAAGGCACCTCGGTTGGGGGAAAGCAGATTTCGTAAGCCTGTGCAAATCCCTGGCTCGCCGGTTTGTCCAATGGAGCGATTGCCTGTGCGTTCTGGTACTGGGCAACCGCATCACAGAATTGTTCCTCGCTGACCAGTTGATCGCCGTAACGCATGGATGCAATGCGATATCGTTCTGTTGCTGTCATCGTGCCATCCCATAAACCGGACCAGCCGCGATAGACCTGATCGAAATAGAAGAGCGCCTGTTCCCAATCCAATTCCCAGAAGGAGGCTCCGATCAGGTAGAAGCGTGCGCCTTCGCGCAATCCGTTTGTATCGCGGTCGAGTGGACCGAAGCGTTCTGCAAGCGTGATTTGATAGATGCCGCCTTCCAGGTTGCCTTGTTTTGTGATTAAGTCATATCCGTAGTTGCGCAAGGCGAAGTAATACATGCCGTCCACCAGTGATGTTTGATAGGTTGAGTCAAGTTTACGCATCTCATCCAGCGCGCGGATGGCGCCGGGCCAATCCTGCGCGGCAGTCAGTTGCTGGGCGCGCGTAAAGGCTTGTTCTGCGCCGCTAAAATCGGGCGTGGGAGTCAATGACGGGGTCAATGTTGGGGTTGGCTGGTTCATCAGCACGAGCGTTTCCGTCAATTTTTCCTGCGCGCCAGGGAAAGTGGGATCCTTTGAAATGATCCACTCCAAACGCTGTTTTGCGTTTTCATATTTTTTGAATTCAATATCTACAAGCGCATTTTGGAATTGTTCGCCAAGTTGCTGCATGATGATGGAAGATTCATGATCTTCGCGGATCCCGATTCCCGACGAATAGCCTCCCAGCGCGGCGAGCGCAAGGATGACGATCAAGCCAACGGCGTTGAACAGGAGCGCGCGTCCGCTTTTGATCGCTTTTATTTTTGGTTGTGTGCTTCCAAGGTTTTCAGACATGGGCGGTATTATATCAGGACTTATTTTTACAACTTTAAGAGCAATTTAATCTCGGACCAGATGATCGGAATGCAGACCAGCCCGCCGACGATCATGCCTAACAGCGCGGTCATCACTGCCGACCCGGGGACGTATAGTGCGAGAGCATAGGCTGTTATGCCTCCGATCAGCGCGGCGACCACACCCTTGCTGACCGCGCTCCACACGATGATCGGTTCAAGCATTTTTTTGCTCAACCAACTGAAAAGAATAATGGACTCGAACAGCAAAGCGATCTCTGCCAATGCGATGACCGGCGCGCCGACCTCAGGGAAGAATGTGATCCCGGCGCTACCAACCGCAATGAATATGGCAAGCCGTATAAGAACTGCGTACAGTGGAAAGAACGGTTCCTTGCGCGCGTAAAACGAACGCGCCCCAATCTCTTGGACTGCGAAACCTGTTAGTGTGAGGAGATAGGCACGCGTCGTCCACGTGATGAGTGTGGACGTAGGTTCAGGGAAATCGAAGACTGCGCGCACGAGCGGGTTGATCCCTGCTGCTATTACCGCCGCAATGGGGATGGTTAGTGCGATCAAGACTCGCAGGGCGCGCTCGATTGCTAAACGGAATCCGCTCCAGTCTTCGCGCGAAGCGAGTTCGGCGAGAGTCGGGAGCATGGCTGTTGCAATCGCGGTCCCAAGCAATGTCTCCGGCACTTGCATGATCATCCAGCCGAATGCGAGTGAGGTCACTGCTCCATCCTGACCAAGCCAGGATGCGAAACGATCGCGTAAGATCACGATTAATTGGATGCCACCCATGGTCAGCAGGCGCGGACCGAGCAGTTTGAGCGCTTCGAGCAGACCCGTATTCCGCAGATCCAAGGCGGGCGTCCATTTGAAACCGAATTTGAATAACGCGGGAATTTGAATCGCCAAATGCAGCGCCGCGCCGAGAATGACGCCATAGACGAGACCCTGAATGCCGAAGCGCGGCACGAAGATGAGCGCGCCGAGGATCTGCCCCACGTTGTACAGGATGGGCGCCATGGCTGGCAAAAGAAAATGCTGGTTGGCTTGCAGGCTTGCCATCACGAGACCGCTGATCGAAAAGATGATCGTGCTGATTAGATTAAGCCGCATCAGTTCGGCAACCAACACTCGCTGCTCTGCGGTAAAGCCGGGGACAATGACGTTATCCACAAGTTGCTGCGCGAAAACGAAGACAAACAGCGCGGCAAGGCTGGTGACGAGAAACGCAAGATTGGCAACGCGCGAGAACAGCTCCCAAGCGGCGGCGCGTCCTTTTGTGCTGAGGTATTCGCTCAACAATGGGATGAATGCCATCGCCAGAGCGCCGCCTGAGATGAGCGCAAACAATACATCCGGCACATTGTTCGCGGAGTTGAACACATCCAGCAAGCCGACTTCGTCTGTGTAGAGTCGGGAGATGATTCCCACGCGCACGAACGCGAGAACTTTATCTATCAAAAAGAAGAACGCTATCAATATGGACGTGCGCGCAAGGAAGGAGAGTTTGTTCATAGATTAATCAATCGTAAATCGTAAATCCAAAATCGTAAACTTGTACTGACCGAAGCTGTCGAAGTATCAAAATATTCCTTTGATGATGCCACCATCCACATTTAACATGACGCCTGTAATGTACGACGCGGCGGGTGAGACGAGGAACACAGCTGCGTTCGCGAACTCTTCAGGCTGACCAATTCTCCCAAGCGCGCTCTGCTCGATTTGATTGCGCGTCTCTTCCTCGACCGTGGAATTGTTCGCTTTTGCTCGGACCATCATCAACTCCGTGACTCGTTCGGTTTCTGTCCAGCCGGGCAGGATGGAGTTAAAACGAATGTTTTCCCTCCCAAGTTCCATCGCCAGCGATTTGGTCAAGCCTATGGTTGCGGCGCGAACACTGTTGGAAAGCACAAGGTTGGGCATCGGCTGTTTGACGGTGTATGAGGTCACTGTCAGCACACTTGGAGCGGAGGACTTTCGCAAATGCGGCAGGGCGGCGCGTATCAAGCGCACGTGACACATAAAGGACATATCCACTGCCTTTTGCCATGTGGCTTCATCGAATGACTCGAACGCCCCGGCGGGCGGCCCTCCTGCGTTGGTGATAAGGATATCCAGCCCGCCAAAGGCTTCAACCGTTTGCTGAATCAATTTTTCAGGCACAGATGCATCGCTCACGTCCCCCGCGAATCCTACTGCCTGCGCGCCTAGGCTTGTTTCCTTGTTTATCTTTTCGGCGGCGCTTTTCACCTTCTCCTCAGCCCTTCCATTGATCGCAACGCGGCATCTCTCCTTTGCGAGAAGCCATGCCGTTGCATATCCCAGTCCGCGTGTCGAGCCGGTGACGAGGGCACGTTTGTCTTTGAGTCGTAAATCCATGGGTTCTCCTTGAAAACGAGTATACAGGTAGACAAGTACACCCGTTCCTTCTCCGCTTGTCTACCTATTTACTTCCCTGTAAAAATCTTCTACTCTTTGCATATTGTGTTTGTATTCCGCGCGAGTAGCAATGATTTCTTGATTCACTCGCGCGGCTTTTTTTCGCAAGTCATTATTTTCAATTCCAGAAACAATTGCATCCGCGATGGATTGCGGATTGGTTGAATCAAATAGCAAGCCGTTTTTATTGGGTGTGATCCACTCGCGGATGGATTCTAAATCACCCGCGATGGGGAAGCATCCGCAAGCCATGCCTTCGAGCAGGGTATTGGGCGTGCCGTCATGGATGCTGGGCGAAGCAACGATTTGCGCGCGGCGGAAGGCTTGCGCCATTTCGTGATGCGGAAGGGGAGGGAGTAATTCAACTGCATGACCAACCTCTAATTCTCTAATCCACTGATCTGCCTGCGGCTCGCCCGCCATCGAAGCGCAGATGAATTTTGCATCGGGCTGTTTTGCCAGGACAAGCGGGATGGCTTTGAAGAATGAATCGTTGCGAACGTAGGGACGAAAGCCGCGCGGGTTGATGATAACAGGTTCTTCGATGGGCTTGGAGTTTGGATGAAAAACATCGGTGCGGACTCCGCCGTTGCCTGGCGCGACCAGAGTCGGCTTTGAAGGATCGAATCCCCATTCTTTTGCAAGGCGGATATCGCGGTGACAATCCGCATGGAGCGCGTCTGCGGCTAGCAAGGTCAAGCGCGTGTAGTGGCTCATCAGAGGAGTAGATGACGCGTACAAGGTGAAGTCGTTGCCCCAAATGGAAATAATCAATCGCGCTGAGCGGAGTGACGAGTGGAACGAGGAACGCAGACGAAGCGCGGATGATGCGATCATACCTTCGTACGGAATCCGCATGGCGTGAATGAGGTCGGGTTTTACCAATTCGATAAAAGCGCGCAGTCTTTGGGATGAGCGGTGAACTGTCAGGGGACCGAGCCACTGTCTGATAACGGTACGCAGGCTCAAGGCTTGTGCTGAGCCGAGGAGTCGAAGCATCCGCGATGAGGCGCTGCCTGGGCGTTGAGTCTCCCTTTTTAGCGCGCTATAGGCAACGGGCGTGATCTCAAGTCCATTAATAGGGAAATCCACACCCGCAGGGCAGGCAAAAGTGGAGGCGATATATATCTCGTCGCCGCGTTCTGAAAAGTGGCGGATCCAATTGAGCGCAATGGGGGAGCGGGCGTCTACAACGAAGAGGATTTTCATGTGTGTATCGCATTTTACTATATGAGATTTTCATCCCCCCATTTCGAGCGAACTTCAGCGCGAAATGGGGGGAAAGTGGGGGGCATGTCATTGCTTGATGGGCTGAGACGCGGTATATTTAACTAGACATGAGCAAGGGAAGTATTTTGATCGTTGAAGATAACATGGATAATTACGAACTGGTGCGTTTTATTTTGGAGCGCGCAGGCTACGATGTTTTTCTTGCGGTCAATGGGCGAGACGGTGTGGATGCGGCGCGTTTGCAACAGCCCGACATGATCCTGATGGACCTGGGCATGCCCGAAATGGATGGGTGGGTGGCCACGGAAAAATTGAAGTCCGATGAATCGACAAAATCCATTCCGTTATACGCGCTTTCCGCTTATACACTGCCAGCCGAGCGCAAGCGCGCTTTGGAGGCGGGTTGTGATGGCTATTTGTCGAAGCCCATTCACATGCAAGGTTTTCTGGATTTGATCGATGAAGTGTTTGTTGAGATGGGTAAAAAGAAAATGCGCAAGTCTGATAAAGTGGATTGATCCTGCGTACGCGGGAAAATTTTTAAATAAAGAGGTACAACAATTATGAAACAAATCTGTGTCGTCGGCGTTGGATATGTCGGCCTGGTGACCGCATCCTGTTTTGCGGATCTGGGGAATCGTGTCATCGCGCTGGATGTGGATGAGAAGCGCGTCGAGAATCTCAAGAAAGGCGTCATGCCCATTTATGAGCCAGGTCTCGAAGAACTGGTGAAGCGCAATGTAAAGAGCGGACGATTGTCTTTTACCGCTTCTTATGAGGAGGCGCTTAATGGCGCAGAGTTTGCGTTTATCGCTGTGGGGACTCCATCGGGCGTGGATGGCAATGCGGATTTGAAATATGTCGAATCTGCGGCGAAGTCTATCGCGGGAAATATGACCGCGCCGCTCATCATCATCAATAAATCCACGGTTCCGATCGGGACTGGGGACTGGGTCGCCGATATTGTGAAGGGCGCGCAGCCCAAGCCGATTGATTTCGCGGTCGTGTCCTGTCCCGAGTTTCTGCGCGAAGGTTCAGCCATCGCGGATTTCATGAGTCCTCACCGCAACGTGATCGGCTCGCTGGATAAAGATGCCGCCAACAAAGTGGCGCAGTTGCATTTGCCTTTGCGCGCGCCCATCGTGATCACAGACCTGCGAACCGCTGAAATGATCAAATATGCCAGCAACGCGTTCCTTGCCGCGAAGATTTCGTTCATCAACGAACTGGCTGATGTATGTGAGGCTTATGGCGCGGACGTGAAGGAAGTCGCGGCAGGCATGGGCTACGATGCGCGCATCGGTCGTTATTTCCTGGATGCAGGCCTGGGCTGGGGCGGATCGTGTTTCCCGAAAGACGTGCAGGCGCTGGCTTTCATGGCGAAGGAGAAGGGACTCAACCCGCGCATTTTGAACGACGTGATGGAGGTCAATTATGATCGCCGCAAAGCCGTTTCGAAAAATGTTGAAAAACTACTAGGCGGCGATCTGAAGGGTAAGACAGTGGGTATGCTCGGTCTGGCCTTCAAGGAAAATACCGATGATATGCGCGATGCGCCCTCGGTGGATATATCCACCGCGCTTGCCGCGGCAGGCGCGAAGGTTCGCGGCTATGACCCTGTGGCGCGCAAAGCCGCCGCTCCCTTAATGCCTGAGGTAGAGATCTTCGACGATGTATATAAAATGACGGAGGGCTGCGACGCGTTGATCGTCGTCACACCCTGGAATGAATTCAAACAGCTCGATCTTGAAAGGGTCAAAGACCTGCTCAACTCGCCGGTCATCTACGATGGACGTAATATCTACGATCCCAAATTGATGAAAGAGATGGGATTCAATTATCGGGCAATTGGGCGGTAGTCGCGTAGTTTGATAGTCGCTTAGTCTGATAGTCTGATAGTCGGATGGTCGGGTACAATATGCCCGCTATCCGACTTTTGTTTGACTATTTGACTAACTGACTAATGACTACCCCTCCTGTCTGCAACTACGAAGGCTCCGATTATCAAACATCCTTTTGGGATAAAGGCGGACGCGACTACGAAGGCCGAACGGAAGCCATTGCCCTCAAACGACTCCTCCCAAAAAGCGGACGCCTCCTGCTTGAACTCGGGGCTGGCGCGGGACGAAATACACCTCGCTACCTTGGCTTTGATCGAATTGTCCTGCTGGATTATTCGCGCACCCAATTGGAACAAGCCCAGCAACGACTCGGCAACTCTGACAAATACATCTACGTCGCGGCGGACGCGTATCGCCTCCCATTTGTGGACGGCTTGTTCGATGCCGCGACAATGATCCGCACCCTGCATCACATGGCGGACGCGCCGAAGGCTTTGGGTCAGGTGCGAAATGTATTGCAGTCAGATGGAACATTCATTCTCGAGTTTGCGAACAAATTAAATCTCAAGGCGATTCTTCGTTATTCGCTTGGCAGGCAAAAGTGGAGTCCGTTCACGTTGGAGCCTGTCGAGTTTGCAAAACTTAATTTTGATTTCCATCCTCGGGCAGTTAGCAATTGGCTGAAAGAACTCGGCTTTTCAATCGAAAAAACTTTAGCCCTCTCGTATTTTCGGGTTGGCTTTTTGAAGCGCGTCGTACCAACAAACTTTCTTGTTTTCTTCGATTCACTCTTCCAACGGACGGGCGCGTTGTGGCAGTTTACACCAAGCATTTTTATAAAAGCGCGCGCAGCACAGGATGCCATCTTGCGCCATGGACAAGATACAATCTTGTCCTACTTCAAATGTCCCGCTTGCGGAAACTCGCCACTGGTTGAGCAGAAAAAATATCTTGAATGTTCAAGTTGCAAGAAAATGTGGGAAATAAAAGACGGGATTTATGATTTCAGGGAATCGCTTGTAAGATGAGATTTCTTGGAATGACGCGCAGCAAGTCTTTCGACTTGCTGGTGGTGACCATCGTATTTTGTATTTCCAGAATTTTATATTATGGTGCGGGCGTTCGCTTTGAAGGGGCTACCTATCTGAAATACTGGCAATTCATTGATCCCACGCTGCTTGTGAATGATCTTTGGCGGAGTGTCGCATATCTGCATAGCCAGCCGCCGTTGTTGAATTTGTTCACGGGCGTCATCTTGCAGATCTTTCCGCAGAATCATACCGCTGTGTTTCATGTCATATTTTTGTTCTGCGGACTGGTCTTATCCATCACGATCTATTTTCTTGCCATTCGCCTCGGGTTGCAAAGGTGGCTTGCCGTTGCCTTGTCTGTTTGGTTCGTGGTCAGCCCGCCAACTATTCTTTATGAAAACTGGCTTTTCTATACCTACCCTTTGACTGCAATATTTTGCCTGTCCGCATTGTTCCTGGTTCGATTTGTTGAATCAAAGCGCGGGATGGATTGTCTCATTTATTCCTTTCTTCTTGCGGGGATGGCTCTCACGTGGAGTTTGTTCCATCTTTTGTGGATGCTTTTCTGGGTTGTGCTCCTCTTTTTTCTGTTGGAAGAAAAACGACGGGTTGCCATTTGGTCCCTGCCTGCATTGTTGCTCGTTATTGGATGGTATGCGAAGAATAGCGTTTTGTATGATTCATTTACCGCCAGTTCCTGGAGCGGCATGAATCTTGCCAATATCGTAACATTCCGCATCGATGAATTGGAGCGAGAGGCTGGGGTGAGTAGCGGACTGTTATCCGAATTTGCATTATTGCCGCCATTCAGCAGTCCTGAAGAATACTTGAAATTTTTTCCAGAGACCAGCACCACAGGCATACAACTATTGGATCAATATGGCAAGTCCACTGGATTCCCCAATTATCACCACCTGGTGTATATCGCGGCATCCGAACGTTACATGAAGGAAGCTGTTCAGTTGCTTATTCACTTTCCCAAACATTACCTGTCTGGCTTGACGCGCTCTACTTATATTTATTTCCATTCTGCAAGCAATTACCTGCACGTGCTCGATAATTGGGAGAAGATCGCTCCTCTCGAACAGGTTTGGAACAATTTGTTTTATGGGCAAACAAGAAAAGAATCCTACAAAAAAATGATGTCCGAGCCGATGACTGCCGACCACGTTGCCTGGTGGATCGTCCTGGACTTTCTGCTTGCCGTGATTGGTGGAAGTGTTTTTCTCTGGCATAAACGTAAAAGGATGGCTAGTCCTGAGGTCGTGTTGCCTATTTTCATGCTGCTGAATATCCTGTATGTAACGACGGTCAGTATCGCAATGGATATTGGCGAAAATAATCGCTTTCGTTTTGTGGTGGATCCGTTTATCCTGCTTCTTAGCGTTTTTATTGTTCAGAAAGCGGTTCTGTACATTCAGGGAAAATACTTTCGGGCAATGATGCTGTCGCACTAGAAAAGTGCTTGGGAAAGTTTGAGTTTAGGTGAGGCATTGAAAGGATGATTTCCCTACACGGCAGATTTGGGCGGTCTAAAATGAATGGCGCGCGGCGCAGGCATGATTGGCTTGCTGATCGCATTGGCATAGACTTGTGCGAACTTTGCTCCGAAGAAAACAATCTGCGCGGAATAATAGGCCCAGATCAACAGGACAACAAATGATCCTGCCACCCCCAAGACCGATGTAATACTGCCATAGCGGAGATAAAGACCAATCAGAAACGCGCCTGCATTGAACAATAGCGCGGTGACCAGCGCGCCAACCCAAACCACGCGCCACGCGATTTGTACATCGGGTAACACTTTGAAGATCAGCGCGAACAGCGAGGTAGTCAGACTGAATCCGATCAGCAGGTTTCCGCCCCGCCAGACGAGTGACGCACCTGGCGTAATGGATTCAAGCCATCCGCTGAACGCAGTTAACGCGGCGCTCATTGCCAGAGCCGCAAGCAATACGATGCCCACACTTGCCACCATTACAGTAGACATCAGGCGGTCACGCGCCACGTGCAGAATGCCCCAGATAAAACTGGGAGGAGGTTTGTGCCGCACGTGCCAGATTGTGTTAAGCGCATCCTTGAGTTGGGCGAACAGGTTGGTCGCGCCGATGAAGAGAATGATCACACTGATGATCGTTGCAGATAGGCTCGAACCTGACGCATGCACTCCGGCGATTAACTGTTCGACAGCGCCTGCGGCTTCGGCTCCTACCTGACCTGTGATGGCGCCAACGACCTGACCCTTTGCCGCAGCTTCACCGAAAACCAAACCTGCGATGGCGATCACAATGACTAGCAGCGGGGCGATTGAGAATAAGGCGTAATAAGCCAGCGCCGCGCCCAGCCGCTGCGCGCGGTCGTGCGACCATTCTTGTAATGCCTCTTGAAACAGCCCAAGGAAAGAGATAACCGTCATTGCAACATCATTCTATCACCCAATTAGAGGTTCGGTTTGAGGTTGGCACGGCAGTAAAAATTCAGATAGGGGCTCAGAGAGTCGCCGGGAGGTTAAATCGTTGTGGGAGTGCGGGGTTGATAAAACAAGTAAGGCTGGCAAGTTGCCCTGATTTGCATTCCAGAACGTGAACGCCAAACGCTTCATATTTTCCCGATGGCGCGCGTTGATACATTGCAAAGGCTGGCTGGTTATTGGCGCGGATCGGAAATAGTTTCCAGCGGCCCCTGGCTTTGCCTGGAAACATTCCATCGTCCCCGAAGATTGTCCCCGCGGTGAAGATACGAATATCTTTTAAGCCTCGATACCAGGAAGTCGATGGTGGCATGGCGAAGGTGGCATCCTTTTTGAGCAGGGCCACCAATCCCGCCACATCTGCTGATTGCCAGGCTTTGACGTAAAGATCCAGGAGCTTTTGCGTCTGCTCGTCCGCTCGGAAGATGGATCGGCCCTCTGGTCTGTTGCCATGATATTGCTTTGCCATTCTCTCCCGCGCGCGATGGAGGGCGCTATTGATGGCGGGAACGGTTGTCTCAAGCAGATCTGCTACTTCATGTGGCGACCAATCCAGCACATCGCTCAAGATCAATGTGGCGCGCTGGCGCGGGGGAAGAGTCTGCAATGCGGAGAGGAAAGCCAGCGATATGCTTTCGTAAATTGTGTAACGCGCTTCGGGATTTTCCGCGGCTTGATCAATCAGCCATTCATCGGGAAAAGGCTCCAGCCAGTTGATCTCTGTCGAAGGCGGATCAATTGTCACCTTGGGATCGGAAGCGGGATACGCGTCGGTTGGAAGGAGGCGGCGAATCCGTCTTTGATTCAAATGATCGAGACAGGCATTGGTCGCGATTTTGTAAAGCCAGGCTCTGAATGATGCGCGTCCTTGATACGTGTCGAGTCGTTTCCAGGCGCGCAGAAATGTTTCCTGCACCATATCTTCGGCATCCTGAAGTGAACCGAGGATTCTGTAGCAGTGAATTTGAAGTTCACGGCGATGCGGTTCGGTCAGTTCGGCGAACTTGTATTTGTCACTGCCCAACGCCACACTGACGTGATCGGATTCTTTTTGGAGTGGAGGAATATTATTCATGCGCGTCGATTCTCGGTATGTATGACGATTGAAACAAGGAAAAATGTTCGTTCAAAAATTGGCTGCATCGGCGCGAACATTTTTGGCTGTGACTCCCGTCATACTGTTTAAACCAACCAAAAGGAGATACGAATGAATTATATAACAGTTGTACGAGGAAAACTCAACGGCGCCACCCAGAAAGAGGCGCAGATGGGACATGACGCGACAGTCGAGAAGTTGTCCGCCATGACGCGCCCGATGGGAGCCTTGCATCACAAAGCCCATTTGAATCCTGAGAACCAAATGGAGTTCCTGGCGATTGACACTTGGAGCAACATCGAAGGTTTGCAAAAGTTCATGAGCGATCCGCAAGTGGCTGAGGCATTTGGCAAACTCTTTGCAGGCAAGCCCGATATCAGCATCTGGGCTGAATCGGACTGGGCAGGTTTCTAGGCGGATGTTCGTCTTAGTATAGCCCAGGGGGGGGCGGAGAAAGCAGGTAAATAAAAACAGACCTTTGATACAGTTTTGTGTGAGACACAAACAGTAGAGGAGGTCTGTTCAGGTTGTCAAAAGAAATGACGAGTGAGGGATGGGATTCGTAAACTCCTTAATGTTCGCCATCTTCTCCATGCACATGATAAGGCACACTGGCGATAACGATACCATGTTGATTCTTAAGCTGACTGCGTAACAGGTCAGCCGTATTCGCATGAAGCGCGCCACTAAGGCGATTATTTGAAACAAATTCGGGAACCACAATGGTAATGGTTTCGCCATGCTGCCGCTGTTGCGCAATCTCTGCAATGTAGCCGAGCAGAGGCTCAACAAAAAGACGAAAGGGCGAATCCAACATGACCATACGCACACCCTCGCCCCATTTTTCCCATTTTTGACGGACCTTTTCAGACTCTGCCGGTTCAATCGTGACATGGGCAACTGTTACGTCATCCGACAACATGCGCGCATAACGAAGCGCAGTCAGCGTCCCTTGATGCACGCCACTGACCGGCATGATGACACGATGACGAATGGTATGTGGAGGGATAACGCCAAAGTTTTCGAGGGAGAGTTTTTTGGCAAGCCCTTTGTAGTGATGATGAATTGAAAAAAAGATGGCTACCAAAACAGGCGTCAGGATAAGCACCACCCAGGCACCCTCTGCAAATTTCGTAACTGAAAAAACAACCATCACGATCGCTGTACAAATGGCACCAAAACCGTTGATCATCATTCTATACTGCCAACCGCTTTCATATTTCAGCGTGGAACCCGGCTCAACAATTTCCATGCCTTCCTTCAAATGACCTATCTTCCACCAGCGACAGGCCATTCCTGCTTGTGAGAGTGTAAAAGAAAGAAATACTCCAATTGCATAAAGCGGGATAAGACGCGTCACACTGGCCTGAAAGAGGATAATCAATCCTGATGCAATAACCGCCAACGCGACAATACCACGTGAGTAAACAAGGCGGCTACCGCGATACGTTAACTGACGCGGCAAAAAACCGTCTGTTGCATGGAGGGCGCTCAAACGGGGAAAATCAGCAAAAGCAGTATTGGCGGCCAGGATAAGAATGATCGTTGTGCCGGCAATCAACATTAGGTATGGAATGCCTCTACCATCAAATATTGTTCGTGCCAATTGCGAGATGACAGTTTCCTCCTCAGAAAATACCGCATGTACTTTGCCTGTGAGAAATGAAAGCCCAAGAAACAATACGCCTAAAATCAAAGACATCCAAATCAGTGTGATTCCCGCATTTTTACTGCGTGGTTCCTTGAAAGCAGTAATACCATTGGAAATGGCTTCAACGCCTGTAAGGGCAGTTGTGCCATTGGCAAAAGCATGGAGCAAAATAAATGGCGTAATAACCGTGATCACGTGGGTCGCCGCAAAATGTGGCGGGTCAATCACCATGTCAAGAGAGCCGGTTAAGTAACGAAGTATTCCGAATCCAACGGTGAAGACCATCACAACTACGAAAAAATATGTAGGGATGGCAAATGTTGCCCCCGACTCTTTCACACCTCTCAGGTTAATCAGCATGATAAAAAACACGGCCAGAACAGCGATCAATACCCGATAAGGAAACAGGTCAGGGTAGGCGGATATAATTTGAGCAACGCCGGACGAAACGGAAACGGATACAGTTAAGATGTAATCGGTGAGAAGCGCCGCCCCAGCCGTCTGCGCAGGTAATTCACCAAGATTATCACGCGCCACAATATAAGCACCGCCTCCGCCCGGGTAGGCATGGATCGTCTGTTCATAAGAAACGGTGACAATCCCCAGCAAAATAATAATGGCAAGGGAAATCGGGAATAGATAGCCATAAGCCATCGTTCCTGCCGCGGCAATAACACCCAGAATTTCCTGGGTAGCATATGCCGTGGAAGAAAGCGCATCGGAGGCAAAGACTGCCAGTCCAACGGCTTTTCCGATGGTTTGATGGGCGGCATCGGCAGTGGATAAGGGATGACCTATAAACCAGGACCGCAAGGTACGCGGTGGTTTGTAATCCGTGGCACGTTCAATAATCGAGGTTTGTAAATTGTCTTCGTGCTTGATCATATATTCCAGCTTACAGGCAAAAATGATGCCTCATTAGCAAAATAATAGACAGCATTGGATTCTCCGATATGAATTATCGAAAGGGATCAATTGAACAGACTATTCCAGCCCCCAATGAGCCAGATCTCCACAAGAACCGACAGGATGAGCAATGTAGTTTGCGCCCAGTCCTGTGGCAGCAATGAAAGTCGAATTTGAAGGAGGAAAGAACCTGCGATGATTCCGATTGAACCTGTCCACGCGACGATTTGATAAAGCCAATCTGAGCGTGAGGTGCGTTGAGTATATAAGCCGGAAATGATGTATACAGGCGCATCCAAATTTGCTTCCAGGATTTGGCTCAGTGGTCTGAGCAAGAGTCCGGCGCGTTGTTCTGCAAAGCAGACGATCATATCGCCTGTCTGCAAATCTCGTTTGACAGCCTCCACCCAGTTCGTTCCAATTTCGACTTTCGCTTCTGTGGATACCCTGCCATCCTGCACCAACGCGGCCATGGTAACCAGCCCTCGACGAAGACTCGGCTCTTGCACGGCGTCTTTGCATAGACCGAGGAACTGGACGCGCGTACCTGTGGCATTTGCCAACTCCCAGATTCGACGCGTCATCGCGCCATGATCTGAATCAGCCGGGACAAGGACGATTAATCGGCGGGCAGGGTCGAGGCTTGTGTTGAACGAGGTCGAAGCATCCGCGTGAGAAGCGTCGGGATATGTCAAAGAAGTTTGTCTTGAGTCAAGTCTGGTCATAGTCAGCTCACAGATAAACAAATCGTAACAAGCTTGTATAAAACGGCGACAAAGATTTCGAGCAATTGTATAAAGAACAAATAAAAAAAACGCCCCGTTGTTTGGGGCGTTTAAGAAAAAGGTCATTTTGCCATCCTTGCGAAGGTTCAAAACCTTCGCAAGGATCAATTATTCATCCGCGATAAAGCGATAACCAATCCCAGGCTCGGTAAGAATATATTGCGGGCGTTCGGGGTCGGCTTCGAGTTTCTTGCGGAGTTGGCGCATATAGACGCGCAGGTATTCAGTGTGATCTGCATCCGCTGGTCCCCACACGTGCGTCAGGATGCTTTGATGCGTGAGCACGCGTCCATGGTTGGCGGCGAGGTAAGCGAGAAGTTTATATTCAGTGCCAGTCAGTTTGACTTCTTCGTCAGCGCGCTTCACAATGTGCCAGGCGAGATCGATCGTGAGGGATCCCGCTTTGACTTCCTTGCTCTGCGCGCCCTGCGCGCGCGCAGAGTGGCGCAAGGCGACGCGCACACGCGCAAGCAACTCTTCGATGCCAAAAGGCTTCGTCAAGTAGTCATCCGCGCCCTGATCGAGCGCCGCGACTTTATCACGTTCACTATCGCGCACGGAAAGAACGATGATTGGGCATTGCGTCCATTCGCGCAGGCGTGCGCAGACTTCAACACCATCCATATCAGGCAGACCCAAATCGAGAATAATAAGATCAGGCTCATTCGCTGCGGCCAAGGTGAGCCCTTGTTCGCCGCGGGTTGCAGTTGTGACCTTGAATCCTTTTTCGGTAAGGATCGTGCGAATTGCCCGCAGGATTTGCTGTTCATCATCAATGACGAGGATATGCGGCGCGCTGCTCATTCTGTCTCTGTGTCCACTGGAAGTTGAGGAGGCTTTGCTCCGTCCCATGTGAGCGGCAGGGTGAAATTGAAAGCCAGCCCATCGGATACGTTCTCAGCCCAAATGCGCCCGCCATGCGCTTCGATGATTCCTTTGCAGATCGAAAGCCCAAGCCCTGCGCCAGTCACTCGGTCTGCGGCGGTGATGCGATAGAACTTGTCGAAGATGCGATCCAGATCCTCGGGTGGCACTTGCGGTCCTCGATTACTCACCCGAGCATGAATCGATTCATCTTCCACACGCGCGCGAATACCGATAACCGTATCAGCAGGCGCGTACTTCAAACTGTTGCTGATCAGATTCGTAAAGACCTGTTCCATTTGAACGTAGTCCACAGGCACGAGCGGCAGGCTCTCTGGCACGTCAACTTCAATTTGATGTTCTTCAGCCAGATGTTTCATGCGCGCCAGAACACTTCCCACAATCTCAGGCAAAATATTCCACTCGCGCTTCGGCTTGAGCGCGCCCGATTCGATGCGTGACATATCCAGCAAATTTCCAACCAGCATGTTCAAATGATCGGCTTCATCGTCAATCGCCGCGACCAACTCGGCGCGCGCGGATGAGTCCCAGCTAACTTCCTTGCCGCGCAAACTCGAAGCCGCGGCTTTGATCGTGGAAAGCGGCGTCCGCAATTCATGCGAGACAGACGACAAAATTGCGGACTTCAACCTGTCGCTTTCCTCAAGGACTCTTGCGCGGGATTCCGCTTGCGCGAGCCAGGCGCGTTCGAGCGCCAGCGCGCCCTGGCTCGCAAATGTCTGTAATAACCGCTTCTCACCGAATGAAATGGCTGGCGCGGCTCTCCATAGTCGAATCTCTCCGAGAGTGCCGCGTGCCGCTTGAAAGGGAACCACCAATTCGGGCGCGCGAGTCAGCGGATTTGTCTCAGGCAGATGAAAAGCAAAAGGCTGGGGCCCTGCGATGTTAAGTTCAACGTACTCACCTTGTGAAAAGGCATGGACTTGTTTGGCAAGGATTTGCGCGATGGCATGATCATCGTGCAGACCTGTCAAAGCGGTGCTAAGTTCATAGAGTTGTGTAGCTTCACGTTCACGAGCCGTTGCCGCGGCAAGACCCGCCTGCGCACGCGCAACCAACTGGCTGATCACGACTGCCACGATGAGAAAGACAACCAAAACGACAACATCCGCAGGGTGGTGAACTGTGAATGTGAAATACGGCTCGATGAAAAAATAGTTAAATGTGAGGAAAGTAACCAGCGCGCTGGCGATGCCGGGTCCAAGTCCCCAGAGGGCGGTAATCATCCCAAGAGGGATCAAATATAGCAGGGCGATCAGTGTAGTATCGAGTACATCACGCGACACCAGGAAAATCGCGGTGATGAACGCAATCATCATAAAAGCAAGCAGATAGTGTTGGAAGCGGAATGTAAAAGCAGAACTCTGCATGTTTGCAGAGTTCATTATACCTTTTCGTGATGTCAGTCTCCTTCCTGGCTTACATGGCGGAGATTGTGGCAGATCGTAAAGAAGAGCATCTCGCGAATTGTCAGCTTTCCGATTAATGGATGGGGGAGTAGATATCCATCCAGTTCGACTTCCCCCCATTTTTCAGCAACGGACACAAATTCCGCGCTGGCTTTTGACCATTGATTCAATAACTCCACCTTTTTCTCCTCCGCGCCTTCGGCAGGGCTTTGTTGATTGGGGAGGTAACGTCCAACGGCTTTTGCGCCCTTGGCGATTTCATCGCGATAAATCTTGCAGATTTCTTCGTAAGGTCTTGATGGCTTCTGAGGTCTTCCAAACATTGCCTGCAAAGTGAACTTCGGCAACTTCAACGCTTTGGAAATGGGTCTGTGTGACTTGATTAGATGGCCTACATTGTCAGATGCAGACCACACCGCACCTTGCCGAGCGAAGAAATCTTTGGCAGGGATTTCTGTGAACCATTTTGTAACGCGTTGGTTGGCGTCCTGGAGGGCAGTTATCAATTCGGTTTTTGTAATGATTTCAGTCATGTTATCTCCCAAGTTTTTCAACCACCCAAAAATGAGATAAGCCAAATATCTTCAAAGGCGTTCTTTCAAGTAGTTGTAAACCGGCACGCAAAATTTTGCCGAATAATCCAAATCCTGCAATAATATTATCGTACGCGCCGAAGATGATGGTGCGCTCAATAAAGCGAATGGGCAAATCAACGAATAACTTCTCCAAGTCTTTTCTTGAATAAACTCGAACGTGAGGAGCAAGTTTGTCGCGTAGCCTGCGCGGCAAATAATTCACGAATGGTTTATTGCCGAAATAATATTTCCCGCGCCAGTAGATCCCATGTGTTTCAAACGGATAACCGCGATTCGGACAGAAAATAATGGCTCGCCCGCCAGGCTTCCCCGACGCGGGGTCGGGACTTCGGAGGACGCGCATCATTTCGCGGATTGCGGCGCGGTCATCCTGCACGTGTTCGATCACTTCATGGCTGAGGATCAGGTCAAACGTCGAGGAGGGAAGCGGGAGGGATTCACCTGCGGCATTGATAATATGTGGAGAGTTTATCTGTGCTTCAGCGGCGCGCTCAAAGTCGTATTCCAATCCAATGACTTCTCCGCCGAAAGGGGACAGGTGTTCGACGTACATTCCAACGCCGCAACCATTCTCCAAAATTTTTCCGTGGATGCGCTCGCCCGCCGCACGCACGATCATATCCAGCCTGCGCTGCTGACCCGCACGCCAGACGTAGGATGGTTCACCGCGTAACGCCGCTTTTTCAAAGTCCCGTTCAGACATGGCGGCAATTATATCTTGCATCTTTTAATCCCCTATGCTAGAATACTGACGGCACGAAGAACTGATCACCGCATGCATCGAGAAGTGGGCAACCCCCACTTTTCTGCTTGTAATAGGACAACAATGGGAGCAAGGTAGTATGACGACCAAGAACGAATTTGCCCTGGCATTCAACGAAGTGCTTGAAGAAAAACAACTGTCCAAGGAAATTATCCTTGGGGCGATTGAGTCCGCCATGGTTTCGGCTTATCGACGGGCTGTCAACGCGTCCACTGCACAGCATGTGGAAGCCAAAATAGACGCCGATACCGGCAGGGTTTTGGTCTTCGCTGAGAAGGAAGTAGTGGAAGACGTGATGGAGCCAAAGACCGAAGTATTGCTGGAGGAAGCGCGCAAGGTCAATCCCGAAGCGCAACTCGGCGATACGGTGGTCGTTGAAACTACGCCTGCAGACTTTGGGCGCGTCGCCGCGCAGACCGCGCGTCAGGTGATCCAACAGCGCATCCGTGAAGCCGAGCGTTCAAATCAGATGCAATACTTTGAGCGACAGGTGGGCGAGATCGTGAGCGGAATTGTTCAAGCGACAAATATTCAGGCGACGACCGTTGGGCTGGACATGAAAGCCGAGGGCGTTCTGCCTGGGAATCAAAGAATTCCCGGTGAACGTTTCAAGGTGCATGAGCGCGTGCGCGCGGTTGTGCTTGAAGTGAAGGACGGTTCGCGCGGACCGCAAATTATCCTTTCCCGCGCGCATCGCAACTTCCTGCGCCGTTTGCTCGAGAATGAGGTCCCTGAGATTTATCATGGCGTGGTCGAAATCCGCGCCATCTCTCGTGAGCCTGGCGCGCGCGCCAAAGTGGCTGTAACGGCGACCCAGGCGGGCGTTGATCCAGTTGGCGCGTGTGTAGGAATCAAAGGCGTCCGCATTCAAGCCATTGTCAAAGAACTGCACGATGAGAAGATAGACATCATTCAGTGGGATCAGGACCCCGTCGTTTATATTTCCAAAGCCATCAGCCCTGCGCGTGTGAGTGGCGTGTATCTCTCCGAAATAGAAGGCAGTCGCACTGCCACAGTTGTTGTGAACGAAGATCAACTCAGTTTGGCGATCGGCCGTGACGGACAGAACGCGCGCCTTGCCGCGAAACTTACAGGCTGGCGCATTGATATCAAATCCCTGGTTGAAGCCGCGGGCGATTCGATTCAGAAATTGCGCGGCGATGCTGAACTCTCCGCGCTCCTGCCCAACGCGGTTGAGTCAATTCCCACTGTTGAAGAAGTGCTGGCCAAGAAGGCTGAGAATCGCCCCATCACGCCCGAAGAATTCACGATGCTTTCGCAATTCATGGATCGCGTCGAACGCCGCACGATCCAGATCAAGGAAGACGCAGCTCGCGCGGTGGAAGAGAAAACTGCAAGCGCCCTCGCGGACGTTCCCACCGCCGCATTCGGTATGACTCTCGAACAGGTGGGCCTCAAAGAACACGTCTTCAACATTTTGGTGGAGGCAGGATATGATACGGTTGGCAGTCTTATGATGGCGATGAAGATAAACGCCAACAAAGTGCTTGGATTGCCCGGGATCGGTCCCAAGGCTATGCAGAATATCGAAGAGACGATTGCGGCGATCAACTTCCCAGAACCGCCTCCCGCGCCGCCGACAGTTGAACCTATTGCCGTTGCCGAGTCTCAGCCCGAGGCTCTTGTGGCTGAACCTCTTGCAGTTGAGGAAATGCCCGTTGACGAGAAGCAGGTTTCGGCTAAGAAAGAAGCGAGGAAAGCTGTCGAAGAATTGGAAGACGAACACGCCAAGGATGGCGTCTCGTTGGATGAACTCTTCGCAATGAAGCCCGAGATCTTCCAAACTGCCGGCGCCGCCGATGACGAGTCTGCGGATAAGAAGAAAGGCAAGAAAGTTAAGAAGAAGAGCGTTGAACTGGTGCTTGACGAAGAACGCGGCGAGGTTGTGGGCCGCAAGAAACATAAGCGCGGCGAAGATGATTTTGGCGAGGAAGCGTAACCTCGCCCTGACCCTCTCTCTATGAGAGAGGGGAATCTAAGGAGCATGGCAAAGAAACCCGTTCAACGTGTGAAGCATGTGCCCCAGCGGACTTGCGTGGGCTGTCGTGAAGTTCTGCCCAAACGGAAGATGGTGCGTATCGTGCGTACAGCCGAAGGCGCGCAGGTGGACCCGACCAGCAAACTGGCTGGAAGAGGCGCCTACCTGCATGACCGCCGCGAATGCTGGGAGCGCGGCATGAGAGGCGCTCTCGCTCATGCGCTAAAAATAACTTTGACGTTGGATGACCGCGCTCGATTGGAAAGTTTTATGAATTCTCTGCCGCAAGAGGCGGAGGCTGGCAAGTCGATGTGATGTAAATAAGAATTGCTCACAGTCGCCTTCGTCAGTATTAATGAGCAAAATGCTCATTTGAAAATTTGCTGATTTGTATGATTTGGAGGCAGCCCATGAGCAGTAACGGAACCAAGATTGAATTGCCTGGCAGTGTCGTGATCCGCGACCTGGCGCAGAAAATTGAAAAAAGCCCCATTGAACTCATCAAGAAACTGATGTCCAACGGCGTGATGGCGACCATTAATCAGTCTGTGGATTTTGACACAGCCGCGATTGTGATGGCTGAGTATGGTTTTGAAGCCGTACCTGAAGTTGTGGAAGAGATTAATGTTGAAACAGGCGAAGTTCCGCTTTGGCGGCGCATGATCGCAGGGGAGGATGAGTCGCAGTTGAAGAATCGTCCGCCTGTTGTGACGATTTTGGGCCACGTGGATCATGGAAAGACAAGCCTTCTGGATGCCATTCGTCAGACCGAGGTTGCGGCGGGGGAGGCCGGTGGCATTACCCAGCATATCGGCGCGTATCAGGTGGAGATGAAGGGACGTCACATCACCTTCCTGGATACGCCGGGTCACGCCGCGTTCACGCAAATGCGGGCGCGCGGCGCGCAAGGCGCGGATATCGTGGTGCTGGTCGTCGCGGCGGATGACGGTGTGATGCCTCAAACGAGGGAAGCCATCGCTCATGCCAAAGCCGCGCGCGTGCCGATCATGGTCGCGCTCAACAAGGTGGACAAAGCCAACGCCAACCCAGACCGCGTCAAACAACAACTTGCCGAATTGGAACTTGTGCCTGATGAATGGGGCGGGAACACAATGGTAATTCCCGTCTCCGCCAAACAGAAGCAGGGTATTGATGATTTGCTCGAAGGTATTTTGCTGGTTGCAGATAATATCGAAATCAAGGCAAACCCCAACGGCAAGGTCATTGGCACGGTCATCGAGGCCGAACTGGATAAGTCCAAAGGCGTGATGGCGACCCTGCTCGTTCAAAACGGAACGCTTGAATTTGGCGATACGGTTGTGGCTGGAACGGCGCATGGCAAATTACGGGCTCTCTCCGATTTCAAAGGCAAACCGGTGAAGAAGGCAGGTCCTTCCATGCCTGTGGCTGTGATGGGATTGAGCGACGTCCCTTCTGCGGGTGATTTGTTTGAAGTTGTCGGATCGGATAAAGAAGCGCGCGTCATTGTGGCGGGACGTGTCGAAGCGGCCAAGTCCCAGGCGCAGGCGAAGAAGAAAGTTTCGCTTGAGGATCTGTTTGCAAGCGTTCAGGCAGGCGAAGCGAAGGAACTTAACCTGATCGTAAAAGCGGATGTGCAAGGCTCGCTTGACCCGATTGTTTCAGAGTTGAAAAAACTTGGAGAGGGTGAGATCGGCATTAAGATCCTGTATTCTGAAACTGGCAATATCGGCGAAAACGACGTGATGCTTGCTTCGGCATCCAACGCCATTATCATTGGCTTCAACGTCCAGGCGGATGTCTCCGCGCGCCGCCTTGCTGAAAAAGAAGGCGTTGATATTCGGCTTTACGAGATCATCTATCGCATGACCGAAGATATCGAAAAGGCATTGAAGGGTATGCTCGAGCCTGTGGTCAAGGAAAAGGTCCTTGGCCGCGCGCAGGTGTTGCAGGTTTTCACCGCCTCCAAGTTCGGCAAGGTGGCGGGATGTAAAGTAACCGACGGCGAATTGCGCCGCAATGCGAAGGTGCGCCTTTACCGCGGCACCGATCTTATTTATGAAGGCGACATGGGTTCCCTGCGCCATGAAAAAGACGATGTGAAAGAGATCAAGCAGGGCTACGAGTGCGGCGTCGGCTTCAAGAGTTTCAACGACATTCAAGTTGGCGATCAGTTGATATGTTACGTGTTGGAACAATCGTAAAATAAACCTTGCGAAGGTTCGATCCTTCGGGTTTCACCCTCAGGACAAGCCTTCGCAAGGCTATGAAATAACCATGCCATCAGGAACCCGACTCCAACGTATTGCAGATCGAATCCGCCTTGAACTCTCGGAGATGTTGATCCGTGAGATCAGCGACCCGCGCCTGAAACAAATCTACCTTACGGACGTAAAAGTGGATAGGGAACTTGCTTACGCGGATGTTTACGTCTCGGCGGTGGAAGGAGTCTCGCGCTCCAAAGACATTCTCGCGGGATTAGAATCTGCTTCCGGTTTCATCAAGCGGAATCTCGCCTCGCGCGTTGAACTGCGCGCCTTCCCGCGCCTGCGCTTCCACTGGGATATGACCCCGGAGAACGCCGACCACATCGAAAAGGTACTTGCGGAATTGCGCGAAAAGAAATAGACTCCATACTTGGCTGGAAAAAATAATTGAGAGGAAATTCAATAAATATGAACGAAGGAATATCAGGGGCTATCCAAGTACGTCTGGAAAAATCAAGAAATATTGTCATCGCATCACACGTCCGCCCGGATGGCGATGCCATAGGCTCCCTGCTTGGCTTGGGGCTGGCTTTGCAAAATGCAGGCAAGTCCGCGCAGATGGTTTTGGTGGATGGCGTGCCTGCCTCCTACAGGCACCTGGCGGGAAGCGAATTGATTGTCAAGGAACCGGGCGGAGAGCGCGATACTTTTATCACGGTAGATTCCGCGGATTTCAAACGCACGGGGAAAATCTTCGAGAATTTCGGTCAGCCAGACATCAACATTGACCATCACAAGACCAATGAAAATTTCGGCAAGTTAAATCTTATTGAAGCGGATGAAGTCGCCACGGCCGCGATCCTCACCAACCATCTGCCCGAATGGGGATACGAGATCACCAAACCAATCGCAGAGGCGCTGTTGACGGGCATCATTACAGATACGCTTGGCTTCCGCACCTCGAACACCAATCCATCCGCATTACGCCTGTGCGCGACATTGATGGAAACCGGCGCGGATATGCCGGACTTGTATATGAAATCCATGGTTAAAAAAACATTCCCTGCGGCGCGCTATTGGGGCGCGGGGCTTTCCAGCATGGAACAAAAGAATGGAATCGTGTGGGGGACGCTTACAGTGGAGGACCGCAAAAAGGCAGGCTATGGCGGCAATGACGATGCCGACCTGATCAATATGATCTCGGCAATTGATGGGAATAAAGTTGGTATGATTTTCGTGGAACAAAGCGACAAGCATGTGAAGATCTCGTGGCGCGCGCTCGAGCCTGGCATAGACGTTTCGCCGATTGCAAAACACTTCAAAGGCGGCGGTCATGCCGCGGCCGCCGGAGCGGATATCCCCGGTGCCTTGAGCGAAGTGCAACCCATAGTACTTAAGACTACGCGTGAAATGCTTGGGCTTTGAACAAAATTTATACTTCATGAATGCGCGTAATAGGCGTTCTCTTACGCCAGAGCGCGCAATTTGCGCAGAATTTTCGTGACTACTGAAAATACAAAAAATAGTATAATCCAACTGGGAAGGAACAAGTTAACTCAAGGAGGAGTTTCATCATGAATAGTCAGGATGTAAAGAATGCCATCTCGGGTGTGCTGGTAGTGGACAAGCCCGTAGGTATGACTTCGCACGATGTAGTGCAGGCGATCCGTAATGGGACGAGCCTGCGTCGCGCGGGACATACCGGCACATTGGACCCGCGCGCATCCGGCGTGCTCGTAATTTTGGTCGGGCCTGCGGTTCGCTTAAGCGAATACGTTTCCGCTTCCGATAAACGGTATCAAGCCATTATCCGAATGGGCGGCAAGACGGATACGTTCGATGCGGATGGAAAGGTTACGCAGGCAAACCAGCCCGTCAATGTGACCGAATCACAATTCGAAGAAGTATTGAAAACTTTTGTAGGTGAGATCGAACAGACCCCGCCGCCATATTCTGCGGTCAAGGTGCAGGGACGCAAGGCCTATGAAATGGCGCGTAAAGGCGAGGAAGTTGACCTGGAACCGCGCAAGATAACTGTGCATCACCTTGAAGTGCTGGAATGGGCGCCGCCTGAAGTTGTAATTGACGTGCATTGTTCGTCAGGCACGTACGTTCGTTCATTGGCGAACGACCTGGGCGAAAAACTGGGTTGCGGCGCGTACCTTGTTGGCTTGCGCCGCACCAAGAGCGGACGTTTCTCCCTGCGCGATGCGGTGCCTCTCCGCAAATTACAGGAATCATTCCACGCGGGCAACTGGTATCAATATCTCATCCCGGCCGCGGAAGCGCTGGGCGATTGGCCCGCTCTCGAACTCAGCCCGGATGATGTGGAAGGTGTGAGACACGGGCATCGCGTCAAAGCCGAGGCAGAGGTTGAGTTGGGGAGCCGCGTCCGCGGAGTCAGCACGCAAGGCGAATTGGTCGCGCTTATGGAATGTGTTGCGGGCGAGGATGGCGCGCCAGCTTGGCAGCCGAAGAAAGTATTTTTCACTTCAGAATAAATCGCAGCAGCGACTTCAGTCGCTTGAACGGCTCAAGCCATTACTACATCCATGCAGCATTACCATTCTCTCGAAGAAGTTACCCTGCAAAATTCTTGGCTGACGGTTGGCGTCTTTGACGGCGTTCATCGCGGTCACCAGGAAATCATAAAAATGCTCACAGCGGGCGCGCACGCAAACGGCGCGCCTGCTGTTGTTTTAACTTTTGATCCGCATCCGCTAAAAGTATTGGGACGCGGAGAGATTGAATTGCTCACGTCCCCCGATGAGCGCGCGGAGTTGTTTGCCTCCCTGGGTGTGGATGTGGTCATGACTGAACGCTTCACGCCCGAACTCTCAAATGTTTCCGCTTTCGATTTTATGACGCGGCTAACGCGGGGACTTGGACTAAAACGCCTGCTGGTCGGCTATGATTTCGCCCTGGGCAAGGGACGCGAAGGCGACACGACGCGCTTAACGGAAATCGGCTTGGAACTGGGATATGCTGTCGAAACGGTACCAGCCCTGAGCGACGAAAGCGGCGTGATCTCATCCTCTGCGATCCGTAAGTTGATTCGGATGGGCAATGTCGCAGAAGCTGCGCGCTTGCTGGGTCATCCGCATGTTTTGAGCGGACCCGTGATCCGCGGCGATGGCAGGGGACGCAAGATCGGAGTGCCGACCGCAAACATTGAATATCCGCGTGAGAAGGTTGTGCCTGCGCTTGGCATTTATGCGGGCTGGGTATATCTCGCAAATGAAAAATACATGGCGGCGGTAAGCGTTGGCATTAACCCCACGTTTACGCCTGATAGGCAAACCCCCAGCGTTGAGGCGCACATCCTTGATTTCGACGAGGACATTTATGGCAAGGAACTCAAAATCGAATTTGTTGCGCGCTTACGCGATGAGTTGAAATTCGATTCGGTGGATGCGCTTGTGGCGCAAATCAGGAGGGATGTGGAAGAGACAAGAAAGATATTGAAGGAACGCTCTTGAACGGAGCGTTCCTTTTTTGCAGCGCGGGGGTTGTACCAGTTATCGTTCAACATATTAATCAAAGGAGCAGATATGCCGCAGAATGGAATTCACGCAATCGTAGGGACTGCCGTCGCACGCAAGTGGATGCCGAAAAAAGAATGGCTTTTGCTGGGCATGGTGCTTGGCAACATGTTCCCTGATTTGGATAACCTGGTGGTGGCGTATGCCACACTCGCCAAACTGCCAGAACCTGAGAGTTACCATCGTACGTTCACACACAGCATCTTTACCACTCTGACAATGGTGATTTTGTTTTACGTCATTGCCACAATTACAAGGAATGAGAAGTGGAAAAACTTTGGGATGGGTTTTGGCGCTGGAATTTTGATGCACATTGCCCTGGACCTTGTGTTTTGGTTTAACGGCGTTGAGTTGCTCTGGCCTCTTAGCAGTTATGAATTGAATTTCTGGGGTTGGTTCGTAATGCCGGCCTGGCTGAAGATATTTCTGGATACCGGCGAATTCCTTGCCTTCGGTTTGTATTGTATGTTGCTGGTGTCGCTTGCCAGCACACAGGGAACAAACCAGGATTATGCGGGTAAGACGCGCGTGTTCGCATACATACAGTTTGCCTTTTTCGCTTTATTTACGATCCTTTTCTTCGCGGTGAAAATGAAATTGCTCGCAACGATTTTCGGCGCGCTGTATTTGCTTTCGATGTTCTATGCCATCGGCATTACGATACGGATGAGGAACACGATAGAATCAGTATGAAGTAGAATCAAATGAACCAACGCCCCGTTGACTTGCGGGGCGTTTTCGTCTATATTCACGCCGAATTATTCCGCAAATACAGCATACCTAAAGAGGTCTTCATGCCCGAACGTGAAATCTATTTACTGTCGCCGCGCGCGCTCAGTCCCGAAACCATTGCGGTGGCATTCGCAAAAACTTCGCGCTCGCCTGAATCGTTTCGCGATATTGCCGCGCAGTTGAGCGATGAAAAATCCGCGCAGTTCCATGAGAAGTGGGTGGTGGGATACGGTCACGCGTCGGTGGCGGAACACGCGGTTTTGCACATCGCTTTCGAGAACGTCTCGCGGCTTGCGATTGAGAGCATCGAATCCAATCGGCTGGCGTCCTACACTGAAAAATCCACGCGTTATCAAAGATGGGGCTCCGATGATTTTACTGTTCCGCCTGAGATGACTGATCATCCGCTTCGTGACGAATATATGGATACCGTCCGGCTCCTTTTCAAGACTTATGCTGAATCTTTGGAGCCTGTGCGGAGTCTCATCTTTGAGCGTTTCCCGCGTCGCGAGAACGAAAGCGATGACGCGTGGGATCGCCGCATCCGCTCCAAGTATGTGGATGTGTGCCGCTTTATCCTCCCAGCCGCGTCGCTGGCAAACGTGGGCATGACCGCGAACGCGCGCGTGCTGGAAAACATGATCCGCAAGATGCTTTCGCACGAGTTAGCAGAGGTGCGCGAGATCGGCGCAAAGGTGAAGGAAGTGGCGAAGGGTCAAACACCCACACTAGTGAAATATGCGGATGTTGTGCCGTATTTGGTTGAGACAATCAAAGAATTTGAAAATCGTAAATCATCAATCCAAAATCGTAAACCGGATGAGTGGTGCAATCTTGTTGATTATGACAAAGATGGCGAATCAAAAGTCCTTGCCGCGGCGTTGTATCGTTTCGGCGAGATGGCTTACACGGATGCTTTGGGTTATGTCAAATCGCTCGATGGGCCCGAACTAGAAAAATTAGCAGGGTCACTCTTGGGACGATTAGGAAAGTTTGATGTTCCATTGCGGGAACTGGAATACTGCGCATACACATTTGACCTGGTGATGGATCAGGGCGCGTATGCCGAGTTCAAACGTCACCGCATGATGACGCAGACGCCGCAGAGGCTAACGACGCACCGGGGGTACGCGACTCCGCTTTTGATAACCGAAGCAGGCTTCGGGTCCGAATATGAGGCGGCAATGGAGTCGGCTTCGACAATGTTCGAGAAGTTATATCAATTCAATCCAAATGTCGCGCAGTATGTCGTCCCCAATGGATTCAATCGCCGCGTGTTGGCTGAGTTTAACCTCCGCGAGGCATTCGCCTTCTGTCAATTGCGTTCAGCGGCGAACGCGCATTTTTCCATCAGGAGAGTCGCTCAGCGTATGTACGAAGAGATGGCGCGCGCGCATCCGCTGTTGACGAAGTATATGAACTTGCACGATGAGACATGGCAGGGGGTTGAAGAGGGTTATTTTACGGGCATGTGATAGGAACCCCGAATTCACAAAGAACTCGGAGCTCTGCGCAACCCGCTAAAACCCGTTCTTCCTGATCACATTCCGATACCACTTCGCGCTGTCTTTCAAGATTCGTTCCTGTGTATTGAAATCCACCCAGACGATGCCGAAGCGCTGGGCGTAGCCCTTTGCCCACTCGAAGTTATCCATCAATGACCAGGCGAAGTAGCCCGCCATTGGCACGCCTGCTTCGGTGGCGCGATGCACAGCCGCGATGTGAGTTCGATAATAATCAATGCGGAGATCGTCCTTGACGCGGCCCATTTCATCGGGCGGAGTTGAGTAACTCGCGCCGTTTTCCGTGACGTACATTTTCAACGGCTTGTAATTAAAGTACAACCACGAGAGCACGCCTGTAAGACCTTCGGGATAATTTTCCCAATCCATTTCTGTCCAGTTTTCGGGCGTCCTGGGTTTGGAGAATACGACCTGTGGGTCGTTGGCTGACGCGCCAGAACGAACGACTTCGCGGTTGTAGTAGTTGACTCCGAGAAAATCAAGGGGAACGGAAATCGCTTTCATATCGCCGTTCTTGACGAAGTTCATACTGTTCGGCATGGCATCCTGCCGTTCAAAGTCCGCGACGACATCGGCAGGATAACCGCGTCCATAAATGGGATCGGTGAACCAGCGCGTCCATTTGCCATCGCCCTCCCGAACGGCGTTCAGGTCAGCGGCTGAGTTGGAGGCTGGAACTCGCCATCCAACGTTGAGCGTGATGCCTACCTCCGAATTGGGGCTGTTGCGTCGAATGACCGGCACAGCCCAGCCGTGCGAGAGAAGCGCGTGATGACTGACAGGCACACCTCTTGCCAGGTCCTTGAAGCCGGGCGCGTGCTCGCCCGTGTCATTCCCAATCCATGCAACGACGGCGGGCTCGTTGTGTGTGATCCAATTTTTTACGCGGTCACCAAGTGTCTTTGAGAGGGCTTCGGTATATTCCACAAAAGCCTCAGCGGTGGAACGAACTTCCCAACCGCCTTCATCCTGCAATACTTGCGGCAAATCCCAGTGATAGAGTGTGACGTAAGGCGTGATGTTCGCGGCGAGCAAGCCATCCACGAGTTTGCTGTAGAAATCGAGTCCTTTCTGGTTGATCTTGCCGCGTCCATCTGGCAGGATGCGGGGCCAGGATGCGGAGAAGCGATATGCTTTCAAGCCAATTTGTTTCATCAAGCGGATATCCTTGCGCCATAAGTGATAATGATCGTTTGCAACGTCGCCGGTATCACCATTGTTGACTTTGCCGGGCGTGTGCGAGAAACGATCCCAAATGGATTCGCCCTTGCCGTGCTTGTTCCACGCGCCTTCGATCTGGTACGAAGCGGTCGCCGCGCCCCAGACAAAATTTTCGGGAAATGTGATTTTCTTTGCCATGCTGGTTCCTTTTGAGAAAATTAGAGTTCAGCGAACGATACTAGTTCAATACCGCGCGCTTGAATTGCCTGTTTGATGGATGGGTCGGTGAGGATTTTCAATTCTCTTTCGCGTTGAAAGTTATAAACGGATTCCTTTGCAAGGGCTTCATCTACGTAACCGGGATGGCACATGATCTCAGTTGCGCCATCGGTTACGTTGTTGATCAGGCGCAAGAGATGCGCGTGGGTCGCGCCTTCGTCGTAGAAATCCACAAGGAATGTATCGGGCCGGCGCGGGTTAAATTCCTTCATTAAATTCGGAAGGCGCTTGTATGTTTCTTCCAGTTCGGATGGGACATCATTTGTAAACGGGAAGCGAATCGCGCAATCATATTCCTGCGCCAGTTCGAGCATTGTACGAAACAGACGGGGAGCGAAATAAGAGGAATGATGATGCGAATCGAGATGAGTTGGTTTGCGCCCGGATGCCCTGATAAATGCTTCGACCTGCGCGCACCATTCGGTTTTGGCTTCATCCATATTCAGGTTTGGAAGGTTGGCAATGAACGAATCGTATTTGAGGTGGTTGCCATTTTCATCAACGATGGATGGAACCGCTTCACGCGGAGAGATTGGCTTGCCCATCGTTAAAACGAGGTGGACTCCCAGCCCAAGCCGCGGCGTCTCTTTCAGCGCCAGGGCGATATCCAAGGCGGTGGTTGGGATGTTCATCATGCAGGTTGTAGATGTCACCACGCCGCGCAGGTGCGCTTCGCGGATGCCGCGTGAAATATCGGGGGTGCGACCATAGTCGTCTGAGTTGATGATGAGGCGTTTCATAGGATAAGGATGGAGGACGGAAGAAGAAAGAAATTTTATTTGCTCATGTTGGTTAAATAATGTTGGTAAAGATCAACCAGATGCCCAAGCGGTTCCCTATAGAAATCATCTGAGTTTACAGTGATATTTGCATATTCCGGCGTCGGCTTGACTTGCGGTCTGGTCTTCACAAATTCTTGAATTACTTTTGCATGGGGCTTGAGCGAACCATCGGGTCTTACCAAACCAAAGAATCTTTCGTAACGCGCGTTCTGGCAGGGAGGCAGATCCCATAATTCCGGGACATAATCGGCAAAGCACCACAGCATGGCGCCAGTCGCGCCGCTATCCTGCAATTTTGGAATGGTCAGGCGAATAAACTCGGCAAAGTCTTCTTCGCTTGCCATGAATTGCGTGCGTTCTCGGCCGTTGGTTTCGGTCCATTGCATGGTGTAGGTTGCTTCACCGGGGAGTGCGGTGCATCCGCCGAATTCTTCCATGAGAACAGGCTTGCCGCACAGAGCGGCGGTCAACGCGCAGGTGAATGGGACAAAATCAGGATCGAGTGGTTTGCGCGCCCAGGCTGTGTACATTGGGTACGAGTGCATCACAGCAACATCGGTGTGCGCGTAGACTTTATCAATTCGCAAGCCGTTGTCGCGATGCAAACTATCGCCGTGCAAGCCAATCGTGATAGGATGATTCGGGTCAATCTCCTTGATGAGTCCAACCATTTCCTTGACCCACGCTGCACCGTCATCGGATGTTTGGGGCCATGCGAAGAGGTCAGGTTCGTTGCCAAGATTCCACATCCAAATGGCGGGATGATCTTTGAGCGCGCTGACAACCGTTTTGAGCAACAATCTTTCCGCGTTCAGTGCCATCGCGTCATGGAACATGTTGCGATAGCCTTTGTCCGTTTTCTTTCCTTCGCTGACCACATCACGAAGCCAGTGTTGATGAGCCTTTGGGGGCAAATCCCCGCCGAGCAGCCAGCGCGGACTCCAGTTCGGTCCGCTCATGTGGCCCGTAAAGAATGTCATGTCGATGCCGAGTCTGTTTTCGGCGGCGATATCTGCAACGGTCACAAGATTCTTGAGAGCATCCTGCGAAACGCTTGTTGGCTCAGGCTGGAAATCGTCCCATAATAAGAATAGACGGACAACGTTTAGTCCAATCTCCTTGATGACGGCAAGCTCTTCGCGCACTTCACCCGCGTCGAAGTTGTCCCACCAGTACATGGCTTTGCGGCGGGGCCAGTAGTTGACACCTAGTGTAAAATCTGTCATAGAGGGTTTCATTTGTGATGGGTAATGGTTCAGGGATAATTAATCGGTGCGTCGTGATAGATAATTTGTAATTGGTAATTTCGCAGGGGCGACTTGCTTCGTTTCTCTGCCCAAGAAAAATGACTGAAGTCGTTACTACAAATTCGTTATTGGCGCGGGCGTGTTGACGGGAGTCGCTGGGGCGGAGCAGGATGCCAATATACTGGCGAGCAGGCTGAGGCTAGTACCTCACTAACTTGAATTTTTTACAATTGAGACAGGATAAAGCCGTT
>CAZIYY010000018.1:0-43366 GCA_964543585.1 uncultured Anaerolinea sp.
CAATGTGATCGTGCATGATTATCTTGGAATAAGCCTTGATCGGATTTGGGACATCTCGAAAGTCGCGACGGAGAGTCGTTAGAGGGGTCGGTGAATCGCGCCTGACGAATCGTTTATGGGATATCGGCTCCAAACAACTTGAGTTCGATATCCTCCGCCGACAGCCTGACCATTTTTTCAAACCGAAGCCCAATCTTTTCAAGGACGCGCATCGAACCTTCATTATCGGGATCCGTGATGGCGACAAGGCGCTTCAACCCGACGACATCTTGCGCGTAATCCTTAACCGCCACCGCCGATTCGACGGCATAACCTTTTGACCAATACTTCGGAAGGAAAGCATATCCGATATCGACATCATCCAGCCCAGCGCGTTTGATCAGTCCGCACATTCCGATCGGCGTGCCCGACTCTTTTAGCAGAACCAGATACAAACCAAACCCATGCTGCTCATAACTGGCGACGGGGACTCTCAGAATATACGAACGCGCATCCTCCAATGTCCGCACGCCTCTATCGCCGATATTTTGAATGAACGACGGCTCATTCAACAGTTCGAGTATGAACTCAGCGTCGTCTGTGTCGAACTGACGAAGAACCAATCTTTCTGTCTCAAGAATTTTCATCATCACCACTCACAGCCCGGCGCCGTGTTGATATTGGCAGAGATTCCCACTCGTTTGTACATCGTGACATTTGTATACGGCATTCCCAAAATCCCGTCGTGGATTGCCCATGACCTCAGGCGGATACTCTGCGCGGCTTTGGATGATCGAAACGGATTCGAATCGTCAAGCCTTTGACGGTACTCGCCTCCTTCTCCAAACCCAGCCTGGATCTCGTTCATCTGGCGTCTTCCCATCTGATAACTGAATCCGTACCGCTCGAAGATGATCGCATTGTGGTAATACAGTGGTTCAATGTAATACATATCATGTCCCAGGCTGGACATGAACTCCTCAAATGCCACCATTGCGCGCCGCATTGATCGCAACCCATGCCTTATCTGCCCGGGAGAAAGCCCTGCCTGCATTGATGCTTTCTCTGCTTCGAGATTCCTGATTCGTATGCCGAATTGAGTCGGGCTTCCATCAGGCATCCTATCCACGTTGAATCTTGGGGAATCGGGATCGTTCAAAATATAAAGCAGTACGTGGATCTGCCCGTTCATATTATCAGCCAGATGCGCGTATAGGATTGGGTCAGGAAAATCCTTTTGATGATAAAGAATCAGTTCCACGTCGCTTGAGCCAGCCGCAAAACGGAATTGCAGCAAGTCTTTGTTGTCGGTCAGATCCGCTAGATGAAATTTTTGGATCAGTTCTGGCGGGACGTAACGCGCATAGATCGCCCGCTTTTCATTCTCAGAGAGTTTGTTGATTCCGCCAATGGTGGATGGTTGCATGGTTTTTAACAAGAGGTCAATTGAACTACGAAACTACCCAACTATCAAACTACCTCACCCTCGTCTCGCGTTCCGTGCTTCTTGCCTCATCCCGCTTCGCGATGGTTGCGCGCTTATCGTATGCCTTCTTGCCCTTCGCCAGCGCGATCTCGATCTTTGCGCGGCCATCCTTGAGGTAGACGCGCGTCGGCACAACGGTCATGCCTTTGATGCGGATGTTGTTCCACAACTCGCGGATTTGCTTTTTGTGGAGCAGTAGTTTTCGTCTCCGCTTGGGCTCGTGGTTGAAGCGGTTAGCTTGTTCATAAGGGGCGATGTGCGCTTCGACCAGCCATGCCTGCTCACCGTTCTCGATATCCACGTAAGATTCCTGGATGCTGATCTGGCCCGCGCGAATGGATTTGATCTCGCTCCCCTGTAACACGAGACCCGCTTCGAATCTTTCGAGCAAAAAATATTCAAAGCTTGCTTTGCGGTTACTTGCTACGACTTTAAAGTCTTCAGCCATAATTCGATATTACCACAATCGCCTTTCGCCCTCGCTCCTCACCTTTACGATTTTGGATTTTTGATTTACGATTGCAAAATGTTCGACCGGGAGGAAATTGACCTGTATGATTGGTTTGGCAGATTTGGAAACGAAATCACGTTGAGGTGAAAATGTACATTGCTCGACGCACACTGCTCGTATTGTTGTTAACGGGAATTCTGCTCGCATCCTGCGCGAATCAAGGTTCGACTTCGGCTACGCCCGATATCGATGCCATTCTAACGGCTGGGGTTGGGACTCTTGCCGCCTCCATTTTTCAAACGCAGACAGCCATCGTTCCTACTGTCACTGCAACGCCTACGACGACGCCAACTCCCACCAACACTCCAATTCCACTCGTCTCGCCGACATCCTCCGCAACGCCGATCGTTTTTGTCCCAGCGACTGTGGGGCTGTTGCCCACTCCTACCGGGACCCGATATACGCCGACAGCCAACCCGAGTACGCTGGCATACGGATGCAACAACCTTCAGTTAATCAGCGATGAAAGCGTTCCCTCTGGCACCGTTTTTAAGCCGGAGGAAAATTTTACAAAGATCTGGAAAGTTGCAAATACTGGAACCTGTGACTGGGTCTATCGGTATCAACTTGTATTTGCAGGCGGGAACGACATGTTTGGAGAACCACCGGGTCTTGGGAAGGTAATTGTGCCGGGTCAATGGACTCAATTATCCCTGGATCTGCAGGCGCCCAAGGCTCCTGGAACATATACCGGTTACTGGCGATTGGGAGATCAATCTGGACACGCCTTCGGATCGACCCTCGGGGTCACCATTGAAGTGAAAGCCTCATCCTATCCATAAGAGTTGGAATACAGTGGGAATTGGCTATGACGAAGCCTTGAAAATTGCGCGCGATAACGGGATCGCCATCGTCGGATCATTTATCCTCGGTATGGATGAGGACACACCTGAGTCGCTCAATGAATTGCTCGAATTTACCATTCACGAACGATTCTTCGCAGTCTTGTTCAATCTGCTTACCCCATATCCTGGAACCGAACTCTACAAACAGTTTCTTCAAGATGGACGATTGACTAAACCCCAATGGTGGCTCGACCCCGATTACACTTATGGTTCAGCGGTGTTTATGCCAAAGAATATTTCTGCGCAAGAATTGGAGCAGGGAAGAATGCGTCTTTATCGTGAGTTTTATAGCCCATCATCCATGCTCAAGCGATTATGGGAGCCGCGCGCTAACCTTCAGGATCTTTGGCATGCCTTTACTTTCCTTACTATGAACTTGCCTGCCAATAAAGAGGAACAAATGCGTTTTGGCAAAGCGCTGGGCGCGTGCTGAATTAGGATTTCTAATATTATGATTAGTTGGAAGTAACCCTTTCACGGTCCTTTTGGAAGATAGATTACTTTTTGCCGCACTACTACTCCAGTAATCGTTGGCGGTGCCTGACTCGTAGTTAACGTTTCAGTCCGAGTGTAGTAAGTTGAAATTAATTTATCAAGGTCTGGTTGAGTTTCGAAGAAACTTTCGTCCGAGATAATCTCGAAATAGTAGTGACGCCGGATGCGAGTCACAAAATCCTCGGGCAATGGTTCCTCTCCACGCAGACGCGCATGCCAGAGCATTTGAATATCCACACTCGGTTGTTTGCCTGCAAGCAGCGCATAATATGGATGCATCAGAACCAGTATCGGACCCTCCACGCTGGCAATGTGCTGGATGAGTCGATCCCCCGCGCTTTTCATGGACGAAGTAGGGATGAATCCAAAGGGATACTTCGGGATCAATGAGGTCAATATAAATTGAACGAGGATCAGGACGAACAAGCCACTTCTCGCGGGGACCTGCCAACTGTCCTGCCATAGACGAGTTTCGCGCGCCGCCAGAGCCGGAGCAATGCATAAAAACGTATAAGCCGGCATCAAGTTATTGCGGTTGCCCCCCACCGAGGCGCGCCCTGCAATGCTGATGAACAATGCCGCGCCAATGAACCAATTCCACGGTTCGAGCAGCATGCTTTTCCCGCGTTCGTGCCAAATGAGGCTGATCCCCGCGGTGACGAATAGGATCGTCAGCCCAATCATCGAGCCGAAGAGATCGTCCTTCAGAGTTGCCGCGACACGATGAAAGTCAATCGGGCTGAGATAGGCGATCTTGAAAACGTACGTTGAAAACCATCCTCCGGAAACTTGATCCAAATACAAGACGGGGAGGACCGAAACGAGCACAAAAGGGAGCGCAAAAGCCGATGCCTGCCATCCGGTTGTGAAAGAGAGATATATGGCGATGACAAGCGCGAAAAAGAGTCCATTCTGTTTGGTGAGAAAGGCGAGGGCTAACATGAATCCGGCAAGGGGAAGTCTGAAGCGGTTCTCTTTGCCGTGAGCAAGCAACGCGGCTCCCGCCAAAGTCAGCATGACGTACAACGCATCCACGCGCGCCAGGTCATACCATCCGCCGGTTGTGCGATACCCCGCCAGAAATAGGGCCGCAGTGCAAAAGGCAATTCCACGGTTGCCACTGATTCTTCGTGAAATTGAGAAAACCATGGTCGCCGTGACAATGGTCGCTGAAAATGAAAGCAGCCGCACAGGAACATACGATGGCGCAATGACTTTGAAAATCCACCCGCCCAGGAGGGTATAAAGCGGCATGTAGACTTGAGGGACAAAATCCGCGTTAGGTGGAACGTATACCGGCTTTCCAAGTGAAACTTGTATGGCTTGCATCAACATGTTGTCTTCGATGAAATCAAGATCGTATGGATAAGTGATGCGCTTGAACGCGACGTAAAGATAAAATCCCCCGTAGCAAATTGCGACGATCCATGCCAGCCCTTCGAGCGAAAGCCATTTCCGGGCCGGGGAATTGATATTCAAATTATTGATCTTATTCATTGAATCACATGGGTTTGCAATTCATTCGCTGGAGATTACATCTGCACCTGGAAGAGCAGGTGCCTGCGTTTCCAGATTGCCTCCGGTTTTCCTGGAGCGGAACTGCCTGATTTGCCAGAAAAGTACTGTTAACATGGAAATGTCGCTGAAGATATGTATGACAAGCCCATAGGGTGGGAAGCGTCTATCGATTTGAACAATAAGCAGCCCAATGCAACACCAGGTGACAACAGAGGCGTCAAGGCCGCTCCAACCCATCCAAACCAAGAGAGGCAGCAACATGAAAACATAATGGTGGTACCACAAAATATTCGGAGCCAGCATCATTCCAAGGGCAGTAATGATGAATAGGGGTTCGTTTGGCTGCTTGCCGCGCAAAGTGAGCAAAGCACTGACAATGAGAACCAGCAAAATGTAAAACGTATAAGTCCCTTGCACAATTCGATACTGAGCCGTGAGGGTTGCAATGACCAATCCTATCGGCTCGCTTAGGATTGCGGGAAGTGTAGCAAGGAATTGCTGAAATTGGGGGTAGTTGGCAACAGCAAGTTTCGCTGCCAGGGTTTGCGAGTTGGTGGTGAGCAGGAATTGCCGAAGCAGCCCCCTGAAGACGTCGGGATACGTGAGAAGCGGGGAGATGCCATAGCGCAAAACGCTCAACAGGCTCAATAATACGGTTGCGGCGAAGGCAACGCCGATGACCTTGTAGCTCTTATTGACTGCGAGATATCCCAAAAACAGAAGAGGAGTTACTTTTGTGATCGCCGCCAAACTTAATCCTACTCCGCTGAGAACCGGGGAGGGTACTTCCCAAAAAAACATCGTGAATATCCCGAACATTGTGATGACGTTTATTTGTCCAATATGGAGCAATTCAAGGAACGGCGCAAAACCGAAACATAGCACAATCCAGTACCATACTTTTTCAATGGAATAGCCGTAATATCTGGCAATACCGTAGACCACCGATCCGAGGAGAGCGATATTTACAACGGAGTGGAGAGCAACCCTGAGGAAAAAAGGCTGGATATGGCTAAAAAGCTCGATAATCAGGAGGGCTTGCGGAGGATATAGATAGCCCGTCCCAATCCTTCGTATTGCATAAGGATCTCTGTGCTCAAGGGCAGCATGTAGTGCGCGATCATAATATCTTTGATCTTGAAGGAGGTGTTCTGGAATCGGAAACAATTCGATCAGTTTCAGTTCGGTATAGATACCCATCGTCAGATAGACGAGTAAGTAGAGGGCAATTATTGCCTTCCGCGCACAATGGGACTCGATCACGGATCTGACAGAATTCATTTCTGCTCGTACGTCACGCTATCTCCTAGTGTTGCTGTGGTCTGATTTTGAACGAATCATTCCTACTTATCGTGAGAGGTCACGTACTATAGGCAGAGTATAGCACGCCTCCAGCACCTTGAGCATTTGGGGGCGCAAGGGCGATCAAAGTCGAGACACGAGATACACGCCATAGACGACCTGCCACAGCGAAAGGGCAAACGCTCCCTCACCATTCTGATACTTGGTCCGCCTATCCTGAATAGTATGCCACCGCCACCGAGCCATAGGAATAGGGACCTGTAAACGTGTGGATTAAAGTCCGCGTTGGGAGGAATGAAAACAGGTTGTGCGTGCGCAATCGGCAGAAATTGCATCAACATGCTGTCTTCGATGAAATCAAGATCAAAGGGATATAGAAAACGCGGCAGGGCGGTAATAAAAAATGCTGCCCTGAAAACGAGTGCGACGACTACCACTCCAGTTTGAAGAACTCGAAGGGAGGCGGCTTTCGTGGGACTCCTGTTCTTCAAGAAACTCCGTTTAGTCAAAAAACGGTTGATAATAGACTGGCAATATTCCAAATTGCCACAAAATCAGCGTGCAACTTAACAGGAGCAGGATCACGATCAACGGAAGAAAACGTTGAATTCGCTCGGGCAAAATATCATGCCAGCCGCTGACCATAAGAATTGAGAGCGCGCCAATGGCTGGAAATAGCAGACGTCCCTGTGTCGCGCCTGTGGTCAACCCATTGCGCGCAACTGCAAGGATCGTGAATAAGGCGATCATGAAAGTGGTGACCCACAAATTTAATTGAGGCACGTTGGTTTTCCATCTGATGAGCTTGAAAATATGAATTGCCGCGCCGACAAATCCCAATCCAGTTAATGTGTTTATAACCCAGACTGGCAGACCCACCGCCAGCCAGCCGACTTTTCCCCAATACGTTTGGATGATCTGATTCGAGATGGTTTTTAGATAATCAACGTCCACGCCTTTTTTTCGCAGACTAAATAACCTCCATTGGATTTCATACGCGGCGGATTGGATCATTTCTGGAAACAAAAAATAAAGGACCCCCGCGCCGAAGAAGATGATCAACCCTGTGATGCCCCACCATCTTTTTTGGCGCAAGCCGAAAAGCCATTTCCACACAGTGATCACCAACAGAGCCGCGCCAACTGGAAGCGCTGTCAATTTTGTCGTGAGCGGCAGGATGATGGCAAGTGGGATTGAAAGCGTGCTGATCAGATTGTTCGATTGATTCGTAACACGCGCCGCGCAATAAAAAAGCAATGCGCCCGCGAGAGTCCCCAACGCGTCGTTGTTGACTGAAGACATAATGTGCAAGTATTGTGGGGTCAATGCGGCGAGAGCAAGGGCGGTGAGTCGCAAGGTCGGTCTATCGGGGGCGACCAAATTAAATGTTTTCCAGTTCAGCCATAAAGCCAGCCCGCCGAACAATATATTGATCCAGCGCAGCGTGTAAACTCCAAGCAGGAAGCGATAGTTATCTACATTCCAGTCAAACCTGCGTTCAGCGACACGGATGTTAAACTTGTATTCGCGCGGAAAATAATAATCGGAAAGCCGCGGATTAATTTTATCCAGCGCTTTGATGATCTGCGCGCCGAAATAATAATAGAGCCGAGGTTGATGGGCTTCGTAATTTAGTTGTTCTGTGGCATAGCTGCCCTTGCGCGCCAGACGCCACGCAAGATGATAATGCGCGGGTTCGTCGGGCGCCTCCCAAATCGGCATCAACAAACTATATCCCACCGCCAGCAAAAAATATAATGAAAAAATAAATGCAAGCCAGCGCCATTCACTCACTTCGTTCGCCATAATCCATTCACAGTCTTGATGATCTCGTCTCCCGATGTGCCGATGCGCAGGCGATGCAAATTTGCATGTCGCAGCATAAACCCGATCCTGCCGAGATTTTCATTCCATATTTCAGGCGTATCATAATGCAGACTGTTGACTATGATCTCGCGCCACAACTCGTCTTCGCCCAACGGTTCGATTTTGCTTTCGGATTGATCCCAACGCTCGAGCAGGCAATATTCGATGCGGCGGATTCGGATCATGTGTGGATACGCCAACGCGGAATCCACCCGCTTCAATTCCACCCTATGTTTGGTCTCGTTGCGGACGCGTTCTGCCTCCGCCTCAGCCGCCAGCGCGGGGAAGAGCGGAAGCATGTCCGCACGCAGTTTGATCCGCCCGACAGGGAATCCGCCCATCCATAATTCGCCGCCGCGTTCACCGACATAGACCATGCTGTCTGAAAGCAATTTGTAACCGTTTAACAACAAGCGCAACGCGGTCGTGGATTTTCCGGTCCCATGCGGCGCTTGTAAAAGCAGAATATGTTCATCTTTTATCAGCGCGCTGGCATGCAACATACTGTATCCGTGACGTGTGATGAAGTTCGTCAGGATGGTGTTGATGAGTACCTGGCAAACCTGTTCGGGATTCTCTGCAAGTGAGGGAGATAAGACAGCGTAGGCTTCGCCGCGTTTCATATCTACAAAGCAGTTACCCCATTCGAGCAGGCCAATCGAAGACCAGTCGTCCGCGCCTGTGTAGTGGATGAGGTCAATGAGTCGCTCGGGCGGGGGAGCAGGCTTAGGCTTCGCGTGAACCGTGAGATGGACGCGCCAGGTTACTTCGTTATGTGAATCCGATATCGAATACATTTCTTCCGCAAGGGTCGCAGAGTCCAAAACTTTTTCATGATTGCTGTCGAAGATGACGGGATGCCCGAAGACGTGGATCGTCTTTTCAAATCTGGGCGCGTTCTCACGTCGAGACCAGAAATCCTCCATTTGTTTATTGTGCTTACGATAGAGTTCGTTGAAATCAGGCATTGTTTATCTTGAGGGTGCGTCGCACCAGACGGGTAGGCTCACTTCATCGGGTAAGGTGCGACGCACTTCGTAAATGAAAAACATAAAGCAGGAATCCTCCAAGCGACAACAACCAGCCCGTCGCGCCAAATGCGACGACCGCGTTTTGCATGGATGGTTGAAACAGATTCAATAGAAGCCATTCGAGCGCAACAGCGATTCCTAAAAGTATCACAAAGTTGCGCGGCTGCTCCGCAAGATAATAGTTTAGCCAAACAGAACTCAATGACACGCCGACCATAGCGACGCCCATCCAACCGAGCAGGGACGAGGCTGTTTGATACGCGTTACCAAAAATAATCATGATGAGTTGATTTGAAAAGATAAAATAAAGAATCGTCAGCGCGCCGCCTGCCGCGAGAATGATTGTTGCAGTTTGAATCAGCAAGCGATCAGGGCGTTGCCCCTGTGCCAGAATTTTCGCAATGCGCGGGAACATCACAGTCACTGCCACGCCAGGCAGGAGAGCAATGATGCGCCTCATCAAAACAAGGCTCGCATACGCACCAGCGGATTCACCATCGAGGTTGCGATTAATCCAAACCAAATCGAGGCTTGTGAGCGACATGTACGCAAAATACGCGAGCAGAGCATAGCCCGAAAGTTTCCACCCTTCGCGCAGGAGACTTTGATGAGGTTGACTCTCTTTTTTCCAAAGGGTGTTGCCAAGAAATAGAAACGCGCAAAGAACACTGACGAGCCAGCCGAATGGCAAGGCCATTACCGCGCCAGTGAGTCCAAGCCCGGCTTGAATGAGGAAGAAGACGAGGGCGATTCGTCCGAGCGAAAGTGCGAGACGCGTAAATCCAAACGAGATGAATCTTTCCTGTCCTTGAAGGACGCCTGCCGCGATGGGGCGTAGTGTGCTGAAGAATATGAGCGCGGCAGAGAGTTGGATTGTCCAGGTTGGGAGGTTGAGAAGATGGGAGGTGAAATTGGAAAAGGAGAATATGAGCCCTAAGAGAATTAGACCAAGCCAAAATGCGGCGCGTAGAAAGGACTGAAAGATCGCGGGGATTGAATCGGTTTGCCCTTTGCCGCGCGCTTCGGCAACAAAACGGCTGACGACGGGTTGGAATACTCCGCTGGCAGTGACGTAAACCAGCGCGATTGAATTCAAAGTTTGCAAGGTCGCGAAATCAGATGGGATCAATGCGCGCCCCATCCAGAAGTGGAAGGCGAAGTCAATTGCGTTGGCAAGACCATCGAGAAGAAATAAAAGTGCGGTCTCAGATTGGATTTGTGGGAAACGCATGATGAATGTCAAAGATCAGATTCAAGCGTGTTGAAGAGCGATGTCTTCATTCCCATGCGTTTGAGACGGAAGTATCTTTCCAGGCCAAAGTAGAAGGTGTCCCAGATGAAGAGGATCGTCTGCCAGAAAGCTTTGACCAGATGATAAATCCTCATGACGATGTTGGTCCTGCCGTAGCGACGTCGTAAGAAATCGGCGGGAGGGAAAAAATAAGAAGCTGTCTCGAGTAAGCGGACAGGGCGTAGGATGAACGCGCCGTTGGAGGCAAGCAGGAATTTCCACATGCGACTTCCCTGGCCTCCTTCGTAGGTTGCCAATTCCTGTTCAGCGGCGCGCGCCATGAATTGGCGAGTGATTGGCCAAGGACCTCTCACAGGAAGCGAGGAAAGAACATGGTCTGGGACGGGCGCGTCAAAGTATTGTTTGCATACCTGAAGCACGGAACCGAGGATGTCCACTGCGCCCCAATCGCGTGCGAGGTGAACGGTTAAGTCCCAGTCAATTTTTTTATTCTGCTTGATGACTTCGGCGATGTCGAGATAATACATCAACATGCCATCCGCAAGTATGATGCGGGGAATGTCTTCGCGGTTGATGAGGCTTGGCAAATAGACCGCGTGCTTGACAATATGAATCGCGAGACTGAGCAACAAATCAGGAAGAGCCATCTCTTGAATAGGCGCCCCAAGCAGTTGAGCAGGTTTGGCGCGCTCGAAGATGCTTTCGTAATCCACCGTGAGCAAAGTATAAGGATGATCCAAAGCCCAATGGATTTCAAACCATATGCTGAGGTCCGGAGTGCAGCGCTGTTGATGAAGATGGTGGCGAGTGAAGTAATCATCTTTCAAGAGGTTGTGCCAGAACTCGCCGATGCCTTGTTCTTCGAGTAATGCAAGGCATGCGTCCACTTGATCTTTGGGAACGAGAATATCAATATCACCGCCTGGGCGCATGGCGGAGTTGTGATAGATTTTTTCGCACAGCCACAAACCTTTCAGGACGATAGTTTGCATGCCGCGAGTCTCACCGGTTTTGAGGTATTTGATCAGTGCATCACCAAGCTTGGTTGCGGAGCGTTTGTATTTATCGGCCTGTTCGTGGAGGAGTTTTTGCGCGTCGGAGGGAATGGATATATTGCTGCGTTCAAAGATCGGCGCGGCAAGGACAGCCATGCGGTTGTGAGTGAGGATCTTTGAAAAGTGCATCCAATCAATCCTTTGCAGGTCGGGACAATAATTTTCGTCGCGCCAGTGAAGGGCAAAGTCGTAGGCGAGTTTTTCTTCGGGGGTTAGGTTCATAATTTAGGTTTTTTTTGGATACTCCGTTGGTTGAGTAGCGAGCGTTGTTTGCGAGTGTATCGAAACCAAAGCATTTCTTGTAATAAATATTCCTTTGCTTATATGGTGGTTTCGATACAGGCTTCGCCTTACTCAACCACCGAAATATTCATGATACGGAATTTGATATCCTTTGTTCGAGACTGTAACCGATCAAGCCAAGACTCAATACAGTCAGTGTGATCATCAATCCAGTGGGCAGCACCCACCACTTCCAGGCGTCGCTGAGGAATGCTCCGCTGGCGCGCGCGAAATATAACATCGTTCCCCAACTCTTCCCCGACGGATCGCCCAAGCCCAGAAAACTCAAACTGGATTCAGCCAGAATGGAGGCTGATGCGACGAGAATGATCTGTACCAATGCCAACGGTCTCACGCCTGACCATAGATGTCCTACCATGATTTGAAGCGGATTCGAGCCCAAAGCGCGCGCGGCTTCGATGTAGGTATCTCCACGCAGGCTCAAGACTTGAGAGCGGATCAGGCGCGCGGGTCCTGCCCAAAAGAAGATGGTTAGAACCATAATCACATTTCTCTGACTGGGACCGAGATACACACTGAGCAGAATCACCAATGGGAGGAAGGGCAATACCAAAATCAAATCGGTAAGGCGCATGAGGAGTGAGTCAATCCAGCCGCCCATGTATCCGCTAGCGAGGCCGACGAATGTGCCAATCAAAACGGAGATGAATGAAACGATCAAGCCAGTGAATAAAGACGCGCGTGTGCCTGCGATGAGTTCGCTGAATAGATCCTGACCGATGTCGTTTGTGCCGAGAATATTTTCGTCGTTTGGTGTTTGAAGGGGAAGCGCGACGCGTTCGGTTGAGTCATAGGGTGCGATGAGATTGGGAAAGACCGCGAGACTGAGGAGGAGAGTCAAGGCTAAAGAGCCGACCCAGATTGTGAGGCGAGTCAGGCGTCGGTGGGTAAGGAAGCGGGGTTTCATCCTGTTGCTCTCCGCAGCCGCGGATCGAGATACGGATAAATGAATTCGGTGATGATGTTGAGAAGCAGAATCGTGATCGTGAATAATAAGAATCCGCCTTGCAGTAACGGATAATCGCGCGACTTGACAGCTTCGAACATCATGTTGCCGATGCCGCGATAATTGAACACCGCTTCGATGACGGTGACGCCGCCCAGCAATTGACCGAGATCAACCATGAACGAGGTAAGCACAGGCAACAGCGCGTTTCGCAACGCGTGCTTGAACACAACCCAACGGTTTGGCACGCCCTTTGCGCGCGCGGTGCGGATGTAATCCGATTCCAGGATGCCGAACATCGCGGCGCGCATGATCGAGAATGCAGTCGGGATGTAAGCGAGTGTGAGAACGACTACTGGCATGACCGCGTGCCGCGTAATGTCCTTGATGTTATCCCAGCCTTCGAGGCGCGGAATGGAGTACGAATCACCGACAGGAAAATAACGAAGTTGAATCGCAAAGACGGGAATCAATAACATCGCCAGCCAAAATGGCGGGACGGATCGCAAAACATAAATGCCGCTTAACAAGCCAAGATCAATTGGATGCCCGCGTCGTGTTGCGGACCAAATGCCTAATGCCGAACCAATCAATAACGCGAAGATGAGGCTGATGCCGACGAGCAATAACGTCCAGCGAAAATTTTCAGTCAACACTTCGACGACTGACTTGCCTCCGCTGTATCGAAACGACATGCCCAGGTCGCCGCGCGCCAACTTCCTGAGATAAATAATATATTGTTCCGATAACGGTTTGTCGAGTCCGTATTGCGCGCGTAGGGCTTCGACGCGTTCCTTGCCCAATTGGGGCGCGGCGTTGCCCGCGATCAATTGCAACGGGTCGCCAGGGACAAGGCGCGGCAAAAAGAAGTTGATCGAGATGGCGAGAAGGAAGGTGATGGCGAATTCAAGCGCGCGTCGAGTCATAGTTAGTAGTAAATGGTAATTGGTAAATCGGTGGTTGAGTAGCCACGAGCGATAGCGAGTGGCATATCGAAACCACCAGTAAGCAAAGAAATTAGTATTACGGGATTGCTTTTGAAACTTGTTGGTTTCGATATGGGCGAGAAAATCGCTCGCCCTACTCAACCAACGGTAATATCTTTCGCCAATTCTTTCAAGCGATTGTAAACGATGCGGTGTTGAGAGAGCCAATGCATGTGTGGATATGTCCCTTCAGGATAGGGATGAAGCGCGACACGGCTTGCAGGGGTGATGAGCCACAAAGCATTCACCACATCTGCGTGGAGTTGTCGGGCGCGGCGTTCCTCGGAGATGGGGATGTCGGGGTTAATTTCGGCGCGAAGATGCCAATATAACGAGAGCAACTCTGAGCGTGGAATCAGGCGGGCCGATTCGAAGGGTTGCAGGTCAAGATAAGCCAGGTCAAATTCAGCCATGCCAACTCCTACATCCTGCCAGTCAATCAGGGTTGCAGGTTGTCGTAGATCCAAATCTTGAGGGAGCGCGGCGTTGGCAGGAGTGGTGTCGCCATGCAGGAGGGTTAATTTTGCGTCCGCATATTTCTTGCAACTCTTGCCCGCAAACACGATGAGGTCTTGAAGTTCAGGCAATTCGCCCCAAATTCCCGCGCGTTGGACAATGGCGACCTGTTCAGGAATCTTTTCAAAATCCAACAGGCTTTCGTGGCGCGCAGCCAGCCAGGCGTAATCCAAAGTTTTGACCGCGCTTGTATGGAGTTGCGCGTACGCGTACAAGACTGACTTTAATTCGCCGCGCGTCCATTGATAGGGGTGCGTTGGAAAGCGCTGAGTCAAGGACAAGTCTTCCATCAAAATCAAATGAAAGCCAGTGGCTTCGTCTGTTGTAAGAAAATAAACCTGAGGCTTGGAGATGGAAAGATTTGGATGAATGATCTGATAGAAGCGCAATTCGCGTTCCGCTTCGAGAGCGGTGGATGGACCACTGGGATCAATCGTTTTCATGATGACCGACTCGCGCGTGGAGTGACCCTGACTCGCACGGGTCAGGGTCACTCTGTAAACGCGACTCCACCCCAGCGCGACTTTAATTAATTCTGCGTGGCAGTCCTGGATGTCGTTCCCGAAGGCCCGCCTGAGCAGATCAAGGTTTGGCTCGAGGATTTGCACAATGATTACGGAATATCCACCGCGCCCTCGGGCAGGAACGACCAGACCGTAACGATGCCCGTGCCTTTCATATAGACCCAGCCATCATAAGACGCGGGGCGATAGGCAAAGTTTCCGCCAGGCGACATGAGCGGGATGAAAGGCAGGTTTTCGGCGATGCGTTCCTGAATCTGTTTTGAGAGGTCTTCTGTCTTTGCGGGGTCGATGTTGGAAACGAACTGAGCCAGCAGATCATCGAGTTGCTTATCGCAAATCCCGGTGAGATTGCCCCAGCCGATGCCGCCGAAATCGCAGTTGGTCAGGAAGCGCACAAATCCACGCTGTGATTGTGGGGTTGAGGACCAACCCCAGATGCCCATGTCATAATCAGGCTTTGCAACAGCGACGAAGTTGGGCCAAATCAACGCGACGGATGAATCGATATCAAGACAATTCTGATGAGCGCCGATACCCACATCTTTGAGCCAGCCTGCAATCAACTCTGTGGCGCGTACTTCAACAGCATTATTGACATCGCACAGAATGCCAAAGTCTGTGTCCGCCCCCTTAAGTTCGCGGATGCCATTGCCGTCTGAGTCTACGAGCCCAGCCGCTTCGAGTTCTGCGGCTGCTGCTTTGGCGTCAAATACGTGCGGGATGTTGATTGACCAGGCTAAATCAGGGTGATACCAATTGAGCGGCAGTTGAACGCCCTGACCTAGCAGGACGACATCAACCAACGATTTCGTGTCAATGGCTTTGGCAATCGCCTGACGAACCGCGGGGTTATTGAACGGTTCACGCGAGCCGTTAGTGTAGAAGATGTAGTTGAAGAAATCGGAGCCCTTCGCAAGTTCAATGTCCGAACTGCCTTCAAGTTCTGTGACGAGCGTAGGCTGGACGGATGAAAGCACCGCGTCCGCTTCGCCCGAGCGCAGTTGATTGAATTGCTGTGTGCGATCCTTGACGATCTTGGCGATGATCTCCTTGACGACCGGTTCGCCGCGATAGTAATCGGGATTCGCCTCGAACCTGTAAAACTGGCCTGGCTCCACTTCGACTAGTTTATAGGCGCCGGTGCCGATCATGCCCTGAAACTGGCTGAGTTCGCCGCTGACGGCAGTCTGATCTTTCCAGATATGTTCAGGCAAAATGTACGTGCCCGCCAATCCTTCGTTGAGGAAGAACGGCTGAGGCTCTTTGAGTTTGATCCTGAGACCGTAATCGCCGTTCGCTTCCATCTGGTCAATTGCAGCGAGGTTATTGGCGCGCCCTGCGGCGATGAGGAAGTTATAACTGAAGATTACGTCCTTGACAGTAAATGGCTCACCGTCATGCCAGTTGACTCCTTCGCGCAAAGTGATTGTCCATGTGAGGCCGTCTTCGCTGGGAGTCGCGGATGTGGCGAGTGATGGAATGGGTTCGAGTTCAGGGGTGCGGATGTAGAGCGAGTCATACACCCAGCCGATCATCCAGAAACCGATAAAGGTGTTGAAGTTGGCGGGTGTGATCGGACCTTCGTCATTGTCAATTAATACAACGAGTGGACCCGCAGGTTCGGGAGTCGCTGTCGGCGCTTCAGTGGGCGCCTCTGTTGCGACAGGCGCTTCGGTCTCGACTGGTGCGGCTGTCTGAGTCGCGGCGGGACTGCCACATGCCGAGAGAAGCATGCTAACGAGGATCAGCGTGCTTATGACGTAGTACAACTTTGTTCTCATGGAATTTCTCCTCCGAAATTTCGATTTGAGTTTATCGTACTGCCAGCGTCTGCTATTTTACAACTTTTGCCTGCCTCCTTCTGAAGAGTAAGAACTGTTGGGGTATTGCTGACTATCACAGCAATTCTTCTATACTATATACGGCGATTTGTCCGGGTTGAATCTATTATTTTGGAAGTCTCGTTACAGAATTTTTCCTTGGGTCAGGTTCACACTCTTCAACTGTACTCTTGATACCTCCACCTGGAGCAATCATACGTCTGGATTTGTTGGTTCCACGAAGTTACGAAACTCTCTTACAAAATATTTCTTGTCGAAGCGTTTTACATTCCTCACCAGATTTTCAAGTTGAAAGAAATTCGACGCGCCATGGAATCTGGCAACAGCCTCTATTACACTCTCAATGGATTGTTCGGGAAAAAGGATGCCCGTCACACCGTCAGTGACGGTTTCACGCGCGCCGCCCTGCCCGTAAGCAATGACGGGACATCCCGCCGCCTGCGCTTCGACGATGGCGATGCCGAAATCCTCTTCCGCCGCGCAGACGAAGCCGCGTGCTTTGCTCATCAATTCTGCTACTTTTTCATCCGATTCATAACCGAGGAATTTGATGTTCGAGTTTGCCAGACTTTGCAAGCGCGGCAATTCCGGTCCTTCGCCGATGACGATCAATGGAAGATGCAATTGTGAGAACGCCTGAACGAGCAACTCAATTCTTTTATGGGCGACCAACCGTGAGACGGTGATGTAGTAATCTTCGTGTTGTTCGTTTGGGTGAAATCGCTCGATCTCAACGGGGGGATAGATGACGGGCGCGTCGCGTTGATACGCGTCCGCTATCCGCTTGGAAACTGCCTGGGAGATCGCGGCAAACTGATGGACGCGCGATGCGGCTCTTTTATCCCATGTGCGAAAAATCGCCATGAAATTGTCAACGAGAAAATTTTTGGGCGTGCGAGTCCCGTTGATGTTGAGATTCATCCACGCGTAGCGCATGGGTGTGTAAGTGTAGGAGACATGGCGCGCGCCGTTATAATTCTGCACGCCGTGCGCCACCGCATAACTGAATGAAACGATGAGGTCGTACTCGCGCAAGTTGAGACTTTCAATCGCCGAAGGCATGAGCGGCAAAAATGCCCTGTGGTGTTTGTGCGCGAGAGCCAGCGTATTGAGATAGGACGTTCTGATTTTTCGGGCTGCAATCGGTGTATCGGCAAAGGCGCCTTTGTTGTAAATGAGCGTAAAAATATCCGCGCGCGGATATGCTTCGAGCGCGGTGAACAAAACTTTCTCGCCGCCGCCCAGGGAGGGGAGCGCGTCAATGACGAATGCAATGCGCGGCTCAGAGTTCATTGAGTTTGTGCCATATCAATTCCGCTGTTCTTTGCCATGAAAATAATTTGGCGCGTGCCAAGCCTTTTTCCTTCAATGATGAGCGCAGGTTGTTGTCGTTTAAACATTGTTTTATTACAGCTGAAAGGGTATCAGGCTTGGATAAGTCAAAAATTAATCCCGCATCGCCGACCACCTCCGGCAATGCCCCGCCGTTTGAAACGATCACGGGCGCGCCGCACGCCATCGCTTCGAGCGCGGGCAAGCCAGAGCCTTCGTCCAAAGATGGCAGCGCGAATAATTCTGCATTTGCGTACAAGCCTGGCAAATCGTCGTCTGAAACATGGCCGAGAAAGCGCAGGCGTTCCTCTGCAAGGAATTTCACATTGCGAAACACATGCCCAGTTCTGCCTGCAATGACAAGTGATATTTCTGCAAAATCGTTTTTGATTTCGCGCCACGCGTTCAACAGGTGCTGCAAATTTTTTCGCGGCTGTAAAGTGCCAACAAATAAAATATATTGATTGGAAAACTCGTATGTATCCTGCCGCGCGCTGGGGTGAAAAATTGACGCATCCACACCGTTGGGAGTCACAATCACATTCTTGATTCCAAACCGTGCCATCACTTTCCGCTTCACATATTCTGACGGCGTGAAAATTACTTGAACACGCTTTGCCAATATCGGTAAAAACAAACGATACCACATCGCGAAACTCGCCTGAAACCATTCGGGATGTTCAAGCGGACTCAAATCGTGGACGGTCAATGCTTGATTGCGAATTAACAGGGGTCCTGTGTTTGCGGGTGACCATAAAATGGAATCTGGATTCAGCCGGCGCGGCAAAATAAACTGCTCCCACGCATGCCCTGTGACACCTCCCAACGCAGTTGCGGGTTTTTCCACTCGGCAACTGCCGCCGATATGTCGAAGAACTTCACGCGCATACCGTTCCACACCCGTGACGCGGCGCGTGAGGAATCGCCCATTCACCACGATGTTGCGCCTCATCGTGAAGAGTCCATTTCACCAATTGAGGGATGATTAGAATTTGTGTAGAAAAAAATGAGAATGGTCATGACGGGCTGAAAACATAATTATAATAAGCAAATTGCAAAAGGCTCCCTTTTGAATAAAACTCCCGTTCCGTCCTCCCACTTGTCACACGGACTAAAGATACTGGCGCATTTCGCTTTTTTCGCTACACTGGTACTTATCCCAGTGAGATGGCGGTTTACTCTGCTCCCGCGTCCAAATGGCACGGTTTACGGCGACTACACTGATTTTTTGATCTTCGCGGCTGATGTCGCATTACTGACGACTCTGTTTGCATGGGGCCTTTCTTTGTGGCTGCATCGAAAGCCCGTAAGATTTGGTCCTGCTTATGTCTGGATTCCTCTCTTGGGTTTAACTTTGGTTGGGCTGTTCTCCTCCATCACCAGCGTTGATAAATCCCTTTCGCTTTATCACACGGTTCGCCTGGGCGCGTTATTCCTGTTTTATCTTTTTATCGTGAATGAAAGCGTTTCGATCCTTTGGATCGGGGTCGCAGTTGGTTTACAGGGCGCGCTTCAATCTGTTGTCGCAATCGCGCAGTCCCTATTACAGCGTTCAATTGGATTGAATTTTCTGGGCGAATATACGCTTGATCCAACATGGACGGGCGTGAGCATCGTCTCTGATGGCGCCCAGCGCTTCCTGCGCGCCTATGGTCTCAGCGACCATCCCAACATTCTGGGAGGCTGCCTGGCGTTCGCGTTGTTGATCCTGCTCGCGGTTTATCTGCGTAGCGAGCGGGAAACACCTTTTGTCATGATTGCTATCCCGTTTGCGCTGATAAGCGTGGCTCTGTTTCTTACATTTTCCAGGGGGGCGTGGCTGGCTTTTCTAACGGGAGCAGGTTTGATCGCAGGAGTGGAGGCTCGGACTTATCACAGGCAAAATATCAAGCCGATGTTGTGGCTCGCAGTCGGGACATCCTTTGCCATGCTTCCATTTATTTGGGCGAACCGGGATTATGTTAGCGCACGCTTTAACGCGGGTCAATCTTTTGAAAATATCCCGGCTGAAAATCAATCAGTGATGGAGCGTGCATACTTGAACGAAGCCGCCAACCAGATATTTGTCAATCACGCGCTGATTGGAATCGGCCTGGGCGCGTCGCCTGTCGCGATGAAGATCGCATATCCCGAATTTCCGGCGAATTACCAGCCGCCTCATTTTGCACTGTTAGCCGCCGCGCTGGAAACGGGCATTTTCGGGGCGACATTCTACTTTCTGCTTTTAACACTCCCCTGGGTTGTATTGTTGCGCCGCAAAAAACTATGGACCAATCCGAACGTCATCGGCGCGGCTGGATTGTTATTGGCAATAACCATGGTTGGCTTCTTTGATTATTACACGTGGCTTTTAGTCCCTGGAAGGTTATGGCAATGGCTGGGATGGGGAATGTTCGCTGCCGCGATGGAGAGATCAGGTTAATATGACATGGCTGGATACGTTGTTGATCCCGGTGGCTGTGATTTATTTGCTGGTAGTTTCCACGTTATTTATTTATGGACTTAACTTCTTTTATCTTGCATATAGCGCGTGGAAAGGACGCGCCGCCCTCGCGGCAGCGCCTGCACGCAAAGCATTTACCCCATTGCCAGCGGTAACCGTACAACTTCCGATCTACAACGAATGGTATGTAGCCAATCGTTTGATCGAAGCCGCGGCGGCGCTCGATTATCCGCGTGATTTACTCGAAATACAAGTGCTGGATGATTCGATCGATGAAACTGTTTTGCTGGTCGCGGAGACGGTCAGCCGTTTGCGGGCGCAGGATTTCGATGTTCATCATTTGCATCGTACAGATCGGCGCGGTTTTAAAGCGGGTGCATTGGCAGAAGGATTGAAGGCGGCAAAGGGAGAATTCCTCGCGATCTTCGACGCGGACTTTGTCCCCGCGCCTGATTTTCTCAAAAGGATTCTGCCGTACTTCGACAGTGAGCGAGTCGCCTTCGTGCAGGCGCGCTGGGGACACTTGAACCGCGAATATTCGTTGTTGACCTTTCTGCAATCCCTCTCGATTGACGCGCACTTCGCGGTGGAACAGTTGGCGCGCTCCCGCCTTGGTTATTGGTTCAACTTCAACGGCACGGCTGGTATCTGGCGCAAATCAGCAATCCTCGATGCGGGCGGCTGGAAAGCCGAGACTCTCACAGAAGACCTTGACCTTTCCTACCGCACTTTTCTGCGCGGCTGGTCGGCGCGCTATGCAGGCGATATCGAGGTGCAGGCAGAATTGCCAGTCAGTTTTACGGCATATCGCCGCCAGCAACACCGCTGGGCACGCGGCAGTTTGGAATGTGCTATTCGTTTTATCCCCATCATTTGGAATTCTGATGCGCCCCTGTCAAAAAAGATTCAATCCAGCCTGCATCTCACGGGCTATAGTGTTCATCTCCTGTTGTTTGCATTGGTGTTTTTATACCCGATCGTCCTAGCGATTTCGGTGCATTATCCGAGTTTGGTCAGTCTGTTTGGGATTGCGATGTTGTTCAACTTCACGGCTTTTGCGCCAACCGCTTTTTTCGCGGTTGCCCAGCAGTCTTTGCGTAAACGCTGGTTGGGCTTTCTTCCCGCCATTTTCTTTATGACGGTGCTCGGCGCGGGCATGATGCTTAACACCTTGCGCGCCGCGTTACAGATTTGGTTTGGCAGGCAATCTGCCTTTGAACGGACGCCGAAATATGGCATTACCCGCCGTAGACAAAGCTGGGATACCCGTCGTTATTTTGTCAAAGTGGACGCGCTCGTTGCCTTTGAACTCGCCTTGGCCATTTTCAACTTATGGACGGTCTGGCTAGGCTGGCAGATGTCCAACTGGTTGATTATGATCTACGCCGCGTTGTTCGCGATTGGATTACTCTTCACGTCGGGATTCACCATTCTGCAGGCGATTCGTCAACGCGTCTCTTCCACACCCAATCCTGATTCCGTTTAAGAGACTTTATCATGCCCTCATCTTTGACTCTGCAACCCGCGCTTCTCGAATCGTCTGCCATTCAACGCGCCGTTTTGGAGACGCTAATCTACTCGGATATCTTCGATTTCTCTCTGCGATTGGATGAAATCCATCGCTATCTGCCCCTTCGCGCGGATCGGGAGGAATTGCGATTAGAATTGGAGACGTTGAATGAGCGAGTAGGAATGAAGGATGGCGATTACTTTCTCCCTGGCCGCGATGAGATTGTCGCCATACGAGCAGGACGTGAAGCGCGCGCTCGTTCCCTCCTGCCGCGCGCTGTGCGCTATAGCCGCTTACTTGCTTCATTGCCCTTTGTCCATATGGTTGCCATCACTGGCTCGCTCGCCATGGGCAGTCTAGAAGAGGGGAAGGATATTGATTACATGATCGTCACCGCGCCCAGTCATTTGTGGACATGCCGCGCTTTGACTTTACTTGTCACGCGAATTGCCCGATTTGAGGGCATCAGCCTCTGCCCGAATTATCTTGTCAGCGAGAATGCGCTTGAGTTGACAGACCATTCCTTTTACACCGCGCATGAACTGACTCAGATGATCCCCATCTCTGGTATGGAAATTTATGATGAGATGCGTCGTCTAAATATGTGGACCGATGAATATTTGCCTAATGCGCAAGGCGCGCCCAAATCTTTTGTCGCTATGAAAGAACCTTCTCGCTTGCAACCTTTGCTCGAGTTTGTTTTCAAAATCCTTCCATTCCAGTGGTTCGAGAAATGGGAGATGAATCGCAAAATCAAAAAATTGAGTCGCGAGCAATCATCCAGTTCTGAATCCCGTTTCTCGAAGGATGTATGCAAGGGACATGCCGACCGGCATGGCGAGAAAATAGAGCATGCATTCAGGGAGCGGCTGCAAGACTTTGAGCCAGCTGATTTGATTAATGCGGCTCATGTGGATATATCGTAACATGAACTTAATGCCCTCACGCGCCGCTCTCAATCTTCTTGGGGATCGAATCTACGCGCTTCCGCTTGCGATCGTATACGTCACCGACCGATGTAACTCGCGTTGTGTGATGTGCGATTACTGGCGTTACGGGCAAACTTTTCTTTCAATCGAGCGCGCGAAAAATCTTGCAGCTGAGTTTGATCGGCTGAATACGCGCTGGGTGTTGTTGTCTGGCGGTGAGCCTCTGCTTCATCCGCAATGGGCGGATGTTGCGAAAATCCTCGCTGGAGAAAAACGTCAACTCTGGCTTCTGACTGCGGGCCTGGCTTTGAGGAAACAATCTCAAACCGTCGCGGATTTGTGTGAAAATATCACAGTGTCTCTCGATGGCGCGACAGCAGAAACGTATCTTTCCATTCGTGGTGTGGATGCTTTCGACGAAGTGTGCAATGGAATCCGAGCGGTTGTCGAGCGCGGCAAACACGTTTCGATTCGATGCACTGTGCAGCGGCGGAATTATCGCGAGTTGCCCGCGCTGATCGGACTCGCGCACCAATTGGGCATCGCGCAAATCTCGTTTCTTGCCATTGATACGCTTACCCACATCGCTTTTGCCCGCAGAGATGCGGTAAAAGAAAATCTTGCTCTTGCGCCCGATGATCTGCCAATCTTTGAAAAGCTCTTGGATGACTTGGAAAACCGCTTCACGCGTGACTTTGAATCTGGCTTCATCGCCGAATCACCTGCCAAGCTGAGACGTTTGGGGCAATACTTCGCGGCTCTTCATAACGTGGGGGATTTCCCTTCAGTGCGCTGCAACGCGCCGCGCTTCTCCGCCGTTTTTACCGCGGATGGAAATATACAACCTTGTTTCTTTATCGCGCCGTCGGAAGATCATCTGAGTCTCAATGATCCTAAAATGATCGGTCTTCGTAATGATATTCGAAATGGCAAACGCGGTGAATGTAAGACCTGTGTGTGTTCGATGTATCGAGGCATGCGTTCCATAGCTTTCACTGGTGATTGAATACGGATTTTGTTGTGGCTGATATCCTTTTTGGTCAATCCTACTACCTACGCTTTGATCCTAAATTATGGGATGCGATGCAGCCCTACCCTCCGTTGGGGACAATGTACGCGGCGAGTTACATCCGCGCGCATGGATATGATGTCGCGTTGTTTGATGCAATGCTGGCTGAGTCGGAAGAGGAGTGGGGGAGCGCGCTCGGTGAGCATAAGCCAAAGTACGCCATCATTTACGAAGACAACTTCAATTATCTTTCCAAGATGTGTTTGCTCAGGATGCGTGAAGCCGCCTTCAAAATGATCGAGATGGCGAAGAGTCGTGGGTGCGTTGTCATCCTATGCGGCGCGGACGCGACCGATCATTGCGCTCAATATTTGGAAAACGGCGCGGACTACTGTCTGCTAGGCGAAGGGGAGGAAACGCTTCTCGAATTGCTGAATCAGTTATCGCCCGTCCTGAGCGGAGCGCCAGCGCAGTCGAAGGAGGGGAAAGATGCAGGGCAAGTCATCGGTCTCGTTTCTCGTCAAACGCTTGCCCTGAACCGTGTCGAAAGGTCAAACCTTACACGTCGCCCCGACATCACTAACCTCGACGCGCTTCCCTTCCCCGCATGGGATTTGGTGGACATCCAAAAATATAAAAACATCTGGATGAAGCGGCATGGCTATTTTTCAATGAACATGGTGACGACGCGCGGCTGTCCGTATCACTGCAATTGGTGTGCCAAGCCGATCTGGGGTCAGCGTTATAACTCGCGCTCGCCTGAGAATGTGGCGGCGGAGATGAAATGGCTGAAGGAAAATTTCGCGCCTGATCATATTTGGTTTGCAGATGACATTTTGGGATTAAAGCCGAATTGGATCGAGAAATTTGCTGTGTTGTTGCAGGAGGCGGATACGCTGATTCCGTTCAAGTGTTTACAGCGCGCAGATTTGGTGAATGAGAAAATTGCGTCCGCACTGGCAAAGGCGGGATGCAAAACGGTGTGGATTGGCGCAGAGTCTGGTTCACAAAAGATTCTTGACGCAATGGATAAGGGCGATCAAGTGGAAGACATTTATCGCGCCGCAAAATTGTTGCGCGCGAATGGAATTGAAGTAGGATTCTTTTTGCAGTTCGGTTATCCCGGCGAAACCTGGGAGGATGTGCAAAAGACGTTGAGGATGGTGCGCGAGTGCGCCCCCGATGATATCGGTATTTCGGTTTCGTATCCGCTGCCTGGAACAAAATTTTTCGAGCGCGTAAAAATGGAATTAAGCGATAAACAAAATTGGATTGATTCAAATGACCTGGCAATGCTATATCAAGGTCCGTACCCAACCGAGTTTTACCGCCTTCTGCATGGTCGCGTGCATTATGAATTCCGCGTGCGGAAGGCATTGCGCCAGCTGTCTTTACGCGGATTGTTTTCTATTCCCCGTAATTTAGCAGGCTTGATTAGAAGCGAAATGGAATTGAGACGCCATGTCTGATTTCCTGCGCGATACGCAATTGGCGTTTGATTCCGTTGCCGCGGAGTATGATGGGGACCTGGGAAACAATGCTTTGGTGCAACGGATGCGTAAGCGTATGATGGATGCAGTCCAGCGGAATGCGTCACCTGGAAATCATTTATTGGATTTAGGATGCGGCACAGGGTTGGATGCCGAATATTTAGCGCAAGCTGGATATCGAATCACCGCAATGGATTGGTCGCCGCAAATGGTTCGGCGTACACAAAAGCGAATCGAAGAAGCGGGTTTGAGGGCAAAAGTGGAAGTTCGTCATCTTGGTTTTCATCAATCGAGCGAATTGCAGTCAGAAGTGTTTGATGGCATTTATTCCGATTTGGGCGCGCTCAATTGCGCTGCAAATATCGATGACGTCGCGGCATCATTATTTAGGATTCTAAAACCCAATGGAAAATTAATTGCTTCCGTCATCGGTCGCGTTTGCCCGTGGGAATGGATTCTCTACACCTCAAAAGGTCAATGGAAGCGTGCGAATTTGCGCTCTGCGCGTGACATGCTGCCTGTCCCTTTGAACGGGCGAACAGTATGGACTCGTTATTTCTCACCGCGTGAATTCGAAAAGGTTTTTGCGCGCGCAGGTTTTGAACTGATCAGTTTGCGCGCCTTGGCGCTATTCGTTCCGCCGCCTTATATGATCGGGTTTTCCACGCGCCATCCGACGATGATCAACTTTCTTCAATCGTTGGATGATTCGGTTGGGAGCTGGCCCATGTTTCGTAATTCGGGCGATCACTTTTTGATGGTGTTGAAGAAGAATGGATGACTTAAAATTTGCGTGCCCTCGTTGCGGCGCTTCATTGTCTCTAACACTGTTTTGCTCGGCTTGCAGTTCGGCGTTCGATTACAGAGACGGCGTTTATCGATTTCTCCTTCCGGAACGCGAATTAGAATTTGAACCATTTCTGTCTCAATATCGCCAAGTTCGTCAGCAGGAAGGCAATTTTGCGCGCCCATCTGATTACTATCGTTCACTTCCGATTGTTCAACCTCTAACTCTGGACGCTGATCGCTGGTACATTCGCCGTCAAAGTTACGAGTGTTTGCTCAGCCTTTTGCCCAAACACTCCGCCATACTTGATCTAGGCGCAGGTAATTGCTGGCTGACTCATCGCTTAACCGCCCTCGGATACCGCTGTGTTGCGATAGATACATCTACAGACTCGGATGATGGCTTGGGCGCATGGCGTCATTACGGAGTAAAGTTCACCTGTGTGCAGGCAGATTTCGATGCTCTTTCATTTGCTCCCAGCCAATTTGATGTTGCCATATTCAATGCATCCCTTCATTATGCACCTGACATACATCGAAGCCTCGCCAATGCGAATCGTATGCTTAAACCAAATGGTGTGATATTTGTTATTGACTCACCTGTTTTTCAGACTGACCGAGCTGGCAAACAAATGCTTGCTGATCAAGATGAATATTTCCGAACGAGTTGTAATCTTCGTCAGGTGATTCGTCATGGCATTGGCTACCTAACTCGGGCACAAATGCGTGAAGCTGGTTTCCGTTTCCACCCATCACGCGGTGGATTCCTTTGGAATATACGCCGCCTCTGGTCAGGAATTAAACTGCGACGCGAACCCGCCGCCTTTGGAGTTTGGGAAGGCAAGCCCCAATGAGAAAAATCCTCGCTCGACTCTGGCTTACCGTGAGACATCAAATTTTAGGCGATCGTTATCGTCGTCTCTTGATCGAACAAATAGAGGATGTGTCCATCATCATCTTGCCCGACGTTTTCAATCCAGTCCTGTTTCGGACCGGTGAATTTCTTGCCCGCGCAGCGCAGACGACTGCCCTTCTGAATCTGGATAATGGACAAACGCCTCTCGTTCTGGACCTGGGCTGTGGTTCCGGTATCGGAGCAGTGTTCGCCGCCCGCCGCGGGGCGCGCGTAATCGCCACCGACTTAAACCCCGATGCTGTTCGATGTGTCAAAATCAACGCGCTGTTGAATCGTTTTGAAGATAAAATTGAGGCGCGATTTGGCGATCTATTCGAACCTGTAAAAGACCAGCGTTTTGATCTGATTCTTTTCAATCCGCCGTTTTATCGAGGCGAGCCTAAGGACAACCTGGATATGGCGTGGCGCGGCGAAAAAATATTTGAGAGATTCGCCGCTCAGTTAAAGGATTATCTAACGCCTTCTGGCTTTGCCTTCATTGTTTTTTCCACCGATGGCGACTATCAGTTTGCGCTGGATGAATTGAAGACAAATAATTTCCTCGTTACCCCGACTCTTCAACGCGATTTTGGAAATGAAGTCATTACTGTATATAAAGTGGCTTGCCTTTGACGGACCAGCTCTTGTTCAAGCCGCCGAGAGTGTAAATTAATAAAATCATGATCATTCTTTATAACCCTCAATCGAGCGCGAACCGAAAGCCCATCCTTCCATTCTCCCTGCTAGCAGTCGGCGCGGCGCTGGAAGGAAAATATGATTATGTGATTGTTGATGGCAATCTTGAGCCTGATCCACTGAATCGTTTGGATGTTTTGATTCGTGAGTCCGACTCCAATTGCATTCTCGCTGTTACTGTCATGCCTGGCCCTCAGTTGGCGCAAGCCGTTCCGCTGTGCCGCGAATTGAAGCAGCGCCATCCGAATCTTATTGTAGTTTGGGGAGGATATTTTCCAACACAGCATTGGGACGTGTGTCTACGCTCGGACTTTGTGGATTACGTAGTTCGCGGTCATGGCGAATTGGTCTTTCTCGAATTGCTTGAAGTGTTGACGAAACAAAAATCACAGGCAACCTTTGAGAACATTAGAGGGCTTGCTTATCGTCTGAATTCCAATCAGCCGATTTCCAATGAGATGGCTTCCATCCCACATCCCAAAGATTTGCCCCATTTCAATTTTGATCGCCTGCCTGTTGAGCGTTACGTGCGAAATACATTTCTAGGGTCTCGCACACTGGGTTACCACTCCTCTTATGGATGTCCTTTCTTTTGTAATTTTTGTGCGGTCGTCAACATGGTCAACGGGAAGTGGTTCCCGCAATCTGCGGAGCAGGTTGCCAATATGATGCAAACCTATGTCGATTGCTGGAAGGTGAATGCCGTTGAATTCTACGATAACAACTTTTTTGTCCATGAGGCACGTACGGCTGAGTTCGCTGAACGGATCAAGCCCCTGCACTTGGGATGGTGGGGGGAATCTCGAATTGATACTCTCCTCAAATATTCCCCGCGTAGTTGGAAGCTGATGAAAGAGTCCGGTCTGAGAATGGTCTTCATGGGAGCAGAATCAGGTTCGGCTGAGACGTTGAAGCGCATGGATAAAGGCGGGACGATGTCGCCCGAGAAAACGCTTGAGATGGCGCGCAGCATGAAGGAGTGGAACATCATCCCAGAGTTCTCGTTTGTGATGGGCAATCCACCCGACCCCGAAGGCGACATTCGCGGAACAATGGAGTTCATTCGCAAAGTAAAGAGGGTCAACCCGCGCGCCGAGATTATCATGTATCTGTATACGCCTGTTCCGCTTGCGGGCGATCTTTACGATGAGGCACAGGCTGAGGGATTTACGTTTCCCAAGACTCTTGACGAATGGATTGGGCGGGACTGGTTGAATTTCTCCCAGCGTCGTTCAACGACGATGCCGTGGATAAAACAACCGCTTCAACAAAGATTGCACGATTTCGAGCGCGTCCTCAATGCTTACTATCCCACTGCCACGGATCCAAAGTTAAACAATCTTTGGCGGCTTGCTTTGCGAAGCGCGTCTGCCTTGCGCTATCATTTGCGTTTCTATCGATTCCCGATTGAATTGCGCGCCTTGCACCATGTCATCTCCTATCAGCGCCCCGAAACATCAGGCTTCTGAATCGATCTCCACGGCTTACGATGCAATTGCGCCGCTTTATGATTCTCAACTGACGCCCGCCCAGTGGATCCGAGACAGGTTGTGGGAGCGGATGGATGCGTTATTTCCAAGCGGCTCCCGCGTGTTGGATGTGACAGCCGGGACGGGTCTTGATGCTTTACATCTATCGGAGCGCGGTGTTGCGGTTGTTGCCTGCGATATTTCATCAAAAATGCTCGCTCAACTTCATGCCAAGAGTCCAAATATTGAAACTCGCCTCGTTGATTTCAACGAATTGGACTTGAACGAGGAGTTTGACGGGATTATCAGCACTTTTGCGGGACTGAATACATCACCAGATCTGCGCCTATTTGCAAAAAGCGCGGCACGCTTATTAAGACCGGGCGGAGTCTTATTTATTCATCTTCTTAACCGATGGTGTTTGCTTGAGATTGCGCGGCATTTTGTCAGGTTGAATTGGCGTCAAGGATGGCGTGCTGTCACATCAAATTTGATGGATGTCAACATTGGGGGCGCTCTGATTTCTCATTATCTTTACTCACCTTTTACGCTCTATTCTCAAATATTTGCTTCGGATTTTCATCTAAGCCAGGTCAGCGGCCATGGAATTATCCGTCCCGTTGGATCGAGATGGGGAACGCCGTTAAAAAATTTGGATAAAGGGCTTGGTGGAATGTTTCCTTTCAGTTCTCTTGGCTCTTTCTTTTCGCTTGAATTAATTCGAAAATGATCGTTATCTTAATGTTCAGGGTCACTTGCATTTATGCGGCCTCTCGCGCGTGACAGCCTTATACTGATTACTTCCAATATTTTCGGGGCGGCGCTCGCGTTTGCGCTCTCGCTTGTGATCGGCCGCGGACTCGGAGCAGCCGACTTTGGGCGCTGGACGTTCTGCCTGGCTTGGGCGTCAACTCTCAATATGATAAGTGAATTTGGCTTGAATAGCCTGCTCACGCGTGAAGGCTCCCGCGCTCCGCTGGACTCGAATAGGCTGTTATTTGCTTCGCTTACCCCTCAATTGTTATTCGTTGGGATCCTCGGCTTAAGTGTCTGGATATTTTCCCCGCTCCTGGGTATTGATACAGAGACAGCGCTCGCATTACGCGTCGCCGTTTTCATTGCCCTTGCCGGAATTATCTTCGGATCATTCACTGCCGTCTTTCGTTCATTCAGGTGGATGTGGCCGATTCTGTGGCTTAACGTGATCGGATTGACGGTTCAGCTAGCTTGGTCAATGTGGATCATGAGCTCAGGCGGAAAATTGCTTGGGCTAATTTGGGTCGCGCTTATTGTTGATGCGACACAGGTGTCCGCGGCGTTCTTGTTGTGGTGGGCGCGAATAAAACCACATGGGGGTCCGATTCTGATTTCTTTGCCAGGAACAATGAACGTGATTCGCCAGGCGATTCCATTTGCAATTGCGGGCGCGTTCGCCGCCATCCAATTAAGATCAGCTGTAATAATGATTGGTTATTTGCGTAATATATTCGATGTTGGTTTGTTTGGCGCGGCTCTGCGTTGGAGTGAAGCCGCCAGGTTGATTCCGAATGGAATATTTGGCGCGCTGTATCCATCATTTGCAACGGGGCAAGGCGCAGGTTATTTCCGCAGAGTCAATCCGATGCTTCAGGCTTTGGCGATATGTTTGACTCTTGCGCTTTGCCTGTTGGCTCGTCCAATTTTGACCTTGAGTTATGGTTCAGAATATGCTCCAGCCGCGCCAGTTCTCTTTTGGCTTGGCATTGGCATCCTGCCGTCTTTGTTGAACGGATCCATCGAAACATATTTGTATGCGACCGATGATGAGAAATACGCGACACAATTACGCGGACTGGCTGTCACTGTTCAAGTCAGCGCAGGGCTGGTGTTGGTTTATTTCTTTGGCGCAACTGGAGCTGCAATCAGCCTTGCGCTTGGAGAGATTGCAATTTTGCTTCCGCTGCAAAAACGGATCAAAACAATCATGCGCCAACGTCCTTATAAAGATCCATGAATTCCTCGTTGACCAATTCCTCCTCTCTGACTCGCGAAAGGCTGATCCTATTTCTATTGTTTTTATTCGCCCTGATAGTTCGCCTGCTCGTTGTTGCCCTGACACATTTTGACGGTCTCTACGGACAGGATGCCTTTGCCTATCTCGAATACACAAAACAGATTCTCGCGCTCCATTTGGTTGGTCCCTTCTACTGGCCCCTTGGCTACCCCGCAGTAGCCGCGCTCTTTGCATTGATCTTCCACAACCCCGTGATTGGCGCACAAGCCGTCAGCATCATTCTGGGCGCGGCGCTTACTCCCTTGGTATATCTCATTGCTGGTGAAGTGTTCGATATATTGGCTTGCGAGAATCCTGCTTCTTTCAAGATCATCGCCGCGTTCGTTACCGCTGTCTCGGGCCAATTGCTCCATTCATCTATTGTCATTATGTCCGATGTGCCTGCGCTATTCTGCGCCACGCTTTCAGCCTATTCGTTGATCCGATTGAAGCGTTATGCTCAATGGTTCTGGCTTCCAATTTCTGCATTTGCCCTTGCGCTTGCCATTGTCACTCGCTGGCTGTATGCCGGTTTGATTTTGCCGTTCGGCTTGTATTTTCTAATTGTCCATCGCTCCATGATGCGATCCCATCGCTTCTTCGTATCCGTATTCATTTTCCTGCTTATCGTCGTTCCTCAATTTATTTTCAGCCAGTCTTCGGCCGAACCCATTCTAAGTCATGGATGGGTTGTAAATTGGAATCTTCTTCATGCCATTCAGTCGAGTTTTGATAACCCTGATGGACACTTCGATTATCGCTGGCCGCCTTTACTGTTCTATGCAGAGCCCTTTTTTTATCCCTATTATCTTTTCCCATTCTTTACTCCTTTTGTCTTTCTCGGAGTTTGGCGTTTCCGCCGCTCGCCAGTACTCATCCTGCTCGGCGGCTGGATATTGACTCTCTATCTTTATTTGATCGGTATCCCCTACGAAAATTTTCGATTTGGTCTGGCGTTCTTTCCTCCAATTATCGTTCTTATGGCATTGGGATTGACTTTATGGTCTCCGTCTTTTCACAGATTGATGTGGTCTTTCGTGCTGCTTGGTATGCTGGCATCTGCTCTATTTGTTTATCGCGGCTTGACTGCTCTCTTTGACCTGAAAGCCGATGAGCTTGCCTCCGCCCATTATTTGCAAACGGAACTCCCGCCTCGCTCCATTGTCATGACCTTTAGCCTGACTCTGACAATTGAGCATTATACTGACTTCGAGCCCATCGAACTCTACGATCAATCGCCCCGCACATTGCGTGATCTGATTTGTTCTTCTGGCAATCCAGTTTATTTGTTTGTTCAAACAGATAAACTTGAAACACAATGGTCCGGCAAAGCGCCTCAGGTTAACTATCATTGGTTGCGGGATCATGTTGGCTTGCAGGAATTAGGCAGCCGAAATAGCTGGACGTTGTATGCAATAAACCAAAGATGTGTTGAGTCGCCTTGAAATGAAAATTGGAGTCATCGTCCCCGGCTTCTCTGCGCACGAACAGGACTGGTGCATCCCAGCCTTGCTGGATTTTGTGCGCGTGCTGGCGAAGCAGGCTGAAGTTCATGTCTTCACTTTGCGCTGGCCCGAACGCGAGAGTGTGTACTCGGTCTATGGCGCGACCATCCATGCGTTAGGGGGTCGAGAGCATCTTGGTGTGCGCGGAGCATTTCGTTTGTATTTGCGCGCCATGCGGGCGATCACTCTTGAAAATCACCGCGCGCCGTTTATCATACTCCATGCTTTCTGGGCGGATGAGCCAGGTTGGGTTGCGGCTTGGGCAGGGCAGTGGCTGCGTGTTCCAACCATGATTAGCCTTGCAGGTGGAGAACTCATCGGATTTCGTGATATTGGCTATGGCGTGCAGTTGCTTCCGGGGCGGAACTTGTTGATCCAAGCCAGCCTGCGATCCGCCAAATGGATCACGGTCGGCTCAAAATATTTGCTCGGAATTGCTCAGAGTCGAATCACCTCAGTTGGGAAAAGCAGGTTATCCTTCGCGCCGCTTGGGGTGGATACGAAGCGGTTTTATCCACCCCGCGAAAAGAAACGCGCTAAAAGCCTCGTCAATGTCGGGTCGCTGAGTCCGGTTAAGAATCAGGGCCTGCTCCTGCGCGCGATGGCTCGCCTGCCTCAGGCGCAACTGGAGATCGCAGGCAGTGGTCTGCTCTCTGACGATTTATTCAAGTTGGCTGCTACTCTGGGTATTTCAGGACAAGTGAAATTTCTTGGCGAAATTGATCATGGCGCTATGCCCGCTATTTATCAGTCTGCTGGTGCGTTCGCTCAGGCTTCAAGGCATGAGGCGCAAGGGATGGCAGTGTTGGAAGCGGCAGCGTGCGGGATGATTAGTGTCGGTACCTCTGTTGGCGTACTGCCTGGGTTAGGTATTCAAGCAAATGACGAAATGGATTTTGTTCGCCATCTTGACGCGATATTGCGGGATGAAGGTTATCGCCGCATGTTGGGTGAAGAAGCCCGCGCGAAAGTCCTTGCCGATTTCACTTTGAAGAGCAGCGTGGAGCGATTTATGAATCTGTATGCTAGTTGAATCCAGAAAAAAAACGGGACGACTATTGGCCGTCCCGTTTGATGTAGTTATGATCCCGCCTAGTCGTCCGCGGCAGCCATCGCTTTTTCAGCCATCCCCGTTTCGGCTGGCTTGAAGACCAGGAAGATGGCGTTGATCAGAATGCCCAAGACGGCTGCGGTGGCAATCGCAGGCAGGCCGTTCGGGAAGACTCCAGGTACAGGGATAGGGAGGAAGCCACCCGGGTAACCGATGTTACCCCCGATACCAATTACCATGATCACTGCCCCGACAGCCAGATTACGCGGGTCGAACATGCTGACCTTGTGCTCCTGCATTAGGGCAATGCCTTGCATGCCAATCACGCCGAACAGGTAAACAGCCAATCCGCCGCTGACCGCGAGAGGTACGGAATTAACCAGAGCCGAAAGTTTGCCGACGAATCCGAGCAGGATCGCAATCACACCCGCAGCGATCAACGCGGGGCCCGAGTAGTTGCGGGTGATTGCCATCAGTGAGTTGTTCTCGCCATAGTTCGTTCCCGCTGTGGCGCCGAACAAGCCATTGAGGAAGTCGCCAATGCCGTCCAGGACCAGGTTGAAGCCGATGTTCTTGTCTAGGTATGTTTTCTCCTGGCCCGTTTCCTCGGCGTAACGGTCAATGTATAGGCTCATCTGGTACAAGTGTGCCGTGGATTCCGGAATCGTCGCAATTGCCATGATCGAAATGCTGACGATGGCGGTTACTACCAGCGGACCGCTGAAAGACGGGAAGGTCAAGTGCGGGAGTTCGAGCAAGGGTGCCTCAACGACACCTGCAAAACTCACCGAGCCGGGCGCAACGAGGGCCGAAACGATATAGCCTGCGACGGCCCCCAGCAGGATGGGAAGCATACCGATGAAGCCTCTGTTTTGCAAATAAACTGAGAAGCAGATTGTGACGACAAGCGTGATCAGCGCCACAAGGAAGTTGTTGCTGGCAAGGTTTCCAACGGCGGCAAAGGCTAAACCGAAGCCGATGATCGCTGCAACTGAACCGGTGACGACGGGCGGCAGAACTTTATCTAAATTGTCTTTGCCGACAGCGCGGATAATGAAGCCGACCGCGATGTTGATAAGACCGGTCACAACGATGCCGGCTTGCATCAGGCTGAGCACATCATCCGAAACCGGTCCGCTGAAATTCGCATACGGTGAACCGGTCGCGGCTTGAATGATGCCCAAATAAGCCGCAATGTAACTGAAGCTCGAGCCGTAGAACAACGGGATGAACGTTCCAATGCCGCGGCGTGAAAGGACCAGCGCAACAATCGTCGAGACGCCGGATGCAAAAAGCACTGTGCCGATGTGGAAGCCGCAGAACGCGGCAACAAAAACTGTGGCGGGGAACATGGTCAGCACGTGTTGGAAGCCCAGCAGGATCAGTTGGCCCATCGGGGGCATATCGTTGGGCATATAGCCCATGATCTTGGAATTAGCCTTCATGGTTTCTCCTCTATTGGATTTGGCTGTATTGGATTTTGCTGTTGCTGATTGGGTGGTCTTTTTCTTACCTTTTTGTTTTCTAGCCATCTTCTCTCATCCTCCTCGTAAACAAATTCATGGGGGAATTGCGGGTCAGGTTATTATTCCAAACTCCATCTTCACCTCCAAATAAAAAATCGCCACACAAATGATTGCATGGCGGAACATAAAACACAATCCCTTTCACTGGCTCACTGCCAGTGAACTTTACGCAACAGGCGGTCATAAACCGGGATCGCGGCGGGTGCATGTCATACTACATAACCCTCAGATGGCGCGGGAGATGCGCGCTAATTCTCACGCGAAACGTGTCGTTGCAAGGGCGTTCCCTTCGACACGGTGAGCGAAAGACGAACCGTCAGGACGACACTTCCCGTAGCAATCCCCTTATTTTGGCGAGGAGACTGCTTCGTTCCTCGCAGTGGCCTATTCATAATAAGAATCTTTGTTTACCCGTTGACATTCATGATTAGGTTGTGCTACACTCTAAATATCCAGCGAGCCAAGCCAACATAACTTGAGAAGTTCGTCCCAGAAAGCATCACGTCATCGTGTTTCCGCAAGTCATTGAAAGGATTTCAGATGATATTAAAGGGTGATGTCACAATTCGTGCGCCGCGCAAACAAGTTTGGGATTTTCTCACGGATCCGGAACAGATTGGCAAGTGCGTTCCCGGTGTGGAAAAGATCGAGATCATCGAGCCGCTGAAACGCTATCACGGCGTTGTGTCGGTTGGGCTTGGCGCGGTGAAAGCCCGCTTTTCGGGGGAGGTGGAAGTTCTCGAACTGGATGAACCCAATCATGCAAAGTTGAAGGCTCATGGTTCAGCCACCGGCAGTGTGGCAGATGCCCTGAGCGAAATGAGTCTCAGTGACGGGCCCGATGGTGCTACGTTATTGCATTGGTCGGCCGATGTGACCGTTGCCGGTCAGTTGGCGAGCCTTGCCGCGCGTCTTATGGTACCTGTCTCTCAAAAACTTGCCAGCATTTTCTATGAACAGGTGCGCCAGAAAATTGAAACGGAGAACGTGAAAACCGCTTCGTAGCGCAAGATGACCCTCGACACGCTCAGGGCAAGCATCTTGCGCTACTATATATTTGAGTCTTCGATGAAATTCGAGCCAGTTCCTCTCTCCGAAGCAAAAGGAAAAATCCTCGGGCATAACATAGCCGCGGCAAATGGTCAGCGTCTGTTGCGTAAGGGCAAACCATTGACCGACGATGATCTGGAGAGTTTGCGAGTGCTGGGGCGCGTCTCGGTTTACGTCGCGCAAATGGAACCCGATGACGTGGATGAAAATAAAGCCGCGCGGCGCGTTGCGGATGCGATATGTGGAGAGGGATTGCATATCACAGGCGTTGCCTCAGGGCGCGCGAATTTACTGTCAAATGAGATGGGCATCTTGCGAATTGACGTGGAGCGACTGGCGCAGATCAACGGATGTAATGGCATCACCCTAGCAACGTTGATGACCCATTCGCCGGTTCATACGAGACAGATTGTGGCGACGGTCAAGATTATTCCGTATGCTGTGCCGGGGTCTGTCGTCAGCGCGGCCGAGGCTATCGCAAACGGAGGCAGCCAGGTCGTGCGCGTGGATGTGCTGACATCCCAATCAGTGGGGGTGATTTTGTCCGGTTCGACTTCCTTGCACCAGCGTTTGATCTCCGATTTTGATCCCCTGCGCGAACGGATTGAAAAATTAGGCTCTTCCGTCACACGCACCGATTTCGTCGCATTGGACGATGAGGCGGATGAAGCCGCGCTCGCGGATATGTTGAGACAACAGGTTTCCGTTGGAGTCAGGCTCATCCTGCTCGCGGGTGAGACGGCAATCATGGACGCCCACGATATCGTTCCGCGCGCAGTAGAGCGCGCGGGAGGCCATATTGAGTCAGTCGGCGCGCCGGTGGACCCTGGTAATCTTCTTATGCTGGCCTACGTTGATAATGTGCCGATTGTCGGCGCGCCCGGTTGCGCGCGCAGTCGAAAGACAAATATCGTGGATTGGATTCTGCCGCGTCTGCTGGTGGGCGATAGGTTGACCCGCAGAGACATCGTTGAATTGGGACACGGCGGTCTCTTGCAGGATGTGCGTGAACGCGGGATGCCGCGCGATGTGAGTGAGGACGAATCCAGTCAGGATGCTGACTTCATGCAATCACCGGTGGTGATTTCCTCAAGTGGATAACTCCAGCCGCTTCCTCGAGGCGGACTGGAGTTTTTGTTTACAGCCGGTTATACCGGCCGAATAATCAGAAAGGAGATAAGGTTATGGCGCAAAAGGTTTCGATCACTGTCAACGGCCAGGCTTATACCCGGGAGGTGGAGCCGCGTCTCTTGCTTGCGCATTTTATACGCGATGAGATTGGGTTGACGGGCACAAACATCGGCTGTGACACCAGTCAATGCGGCTCGTGCACTGTGTTGATGGATGGCATGGCAGTCAAGTCCTGCACGGTTCTGGCGGTGCAGGCTGATGGAAGCAATATCACGACGATTGAAGGCATCGCCTCGAACGGCAAACTGCACCCGGTGCAGGAGGCGTTCTGGGAGAAGCACGGCTTGCAATGCGGATTCTGCACGCCCGGCATGATCATCACCGTGGTGGACTTGCTTCAGAACAATCCGCACCCGACGGATGAGGAAATCCGGCATGGGCTGGAAGGGAACATGTGCCGATGCACGGGTTATCACAACATCGTCGAAGCGGTTAAACATGCCGCCAAGGCGATGCCCGCCGCCCAAGTGATGCCTGAAGAGATGCACGGGCACGAACCGGTGCACGCATAGAAGGAGGACGCGATGTCAACAAAAACGATGGGCGCTTCGATCAAGCGCAAGGAAGACCCGCGTCTTATCACGGGCGAGGCGAAGTACCTGGACGACGTGCAATTAACGGGCATGGTCTACGCGGCGATCCTGCGCAGTCCATACGCGCACGCCAAGATCAAACGCATTAACACAACGAAAGCCGCCAAGCATCCCGGCGTGATCGCTGTGTTCACCGGCGAGGACTTCAAGGAATTGCCTGCGCTCCCGTGCGCGTGGCAGGCGGAGGCGGGACGCATCCAGAATAACGTCAACACGCCGCGCGTGCTGGAGATTGATCGAGTGACGCATACCGGCGCAGGGGTGGCGGTCGTCATTGCCGATGATCGCTACACCGCCGAGGACGCGCTCGGTCTGATCGAAGTGGATTATCTGCCCATGCCTGTTGTGGTGGACGCGGAGAAAGCCACGCAGCCCGGCGCGCCGCAGATTCACGAGAACGCGCCGAACAATATCTGCATGGATTGGGCAATCGGAGACAAAGACGGCGCGGACGCCGCGCTCAAGTCTTCGGATGTTGTCGTCAAACAGCGCCTGGTCAACCAGCGCCTGATCCCGAATGTGATGGAAGCGCGCGGCTGTATCGCGCAATACCTGCCCGCCTCAGAGGAATATACGGTGTGGATGACCTCACAGACCCCGCACATCATGAGGTTGTTGATGACTGCTTTTGTCTTTGGAATCCCCGAGACGAAGATGCGCGTCATTGCTCCACAAGTTGGAGGTGGATTTGGGACAAAGATATTCCTATATCCGGAATATTGTTTGATGGCGGCGCTTGCCAAGAAAACCGGCAAGCCCGTCAAATGGTCGGAGACACGTCGCGAGAACTATGTAGCCACCACACATGGCCGGGATCACATTACCGACATCGAGGTTGGCGCGCAGCGCGACGGCAAAATCACCTCGCTCAAAGTCAAGACATATGCCAATCTTGGTGGCGTTCTTTCCACGATTGGACCTGGTGTTCCGACGACGTTATATGGACGGATTCTCTCGGGCCCGTATAAGATTCCGCACATCTACTGCAACGTGATTGGGACTTATACCAATACGGGAATGGTGGACGCATATCGCGGCGCAGGACGACCCGAGGCGACTTATGTCGTCGAGCGCGCGGTTGATTTGGTGGCGCGCGAGTTGCAGATGGATCCTGTCGAGGTGAGGCGCAAGAACTTCATTCAGCCCAATGAGTTCCCGTACGCGCCTGCGGATAATATTCTCGCAGGATTGAAATATGATAGCGGCGACTATGAGAAGGCATTGAACAAAGCCCTGGAGATGGTGAACTACAAAGGCTTCCGCAAAGAGCAGGAGGAGGCTCGCAAGCAAGGGAAGTATCTGGGGATCGGGTTTTCCACCTACATCGAGATTTGCGGCGCGGCGCCGTCCTCATGGATTGGAGTCGGCCCCACGGGGCAGGGTTGGGGCGCGGCGATGTGGGAGAGCGCAAATGTACGAGTGCACCTGACCGGAAAAATCATCGTAACGATAGGAACGCAATCGCACGGGCAGGGTCATGAGACAACCATGGCGCAAATCGTCGCAGAAGAGTTGGGCGTGCCGATGGAAGATATCACGGTTCAACTTGGCGATACGCTCGGAACGCCGTTTGGATACGGCACGTATGCCAGCCGCAGCGCGGCGGTTGGCGGCATGGCGGTTTATAACAGCGCGCAGAAAATCAAAGAGAAGGCAAAACGTCTCGCGGCGCATTTGCTGGAAGCCGCGCCTGAGGATATGGTCTATGAAGGAGGCAAGGCTTACGTCAAAGGCTCGCCTGATAAAGCCAAAACGATTCAGGAGCTCGCGGGTGCGGCGGCATTGGCATACAGCCTCCCTGCCGGTATGGAGCCGTTCCTCGACGATGTCACCTACTACGATCCGCCCGAATGTACCTATCCGTTTGGCACGCACATCTGCGTCGTTGAAGTGGACAAGGATACTGGACAGGTGAACGTTCTGCGCTACCTCAGCGTGGACGACGTCGGCAAGAAAATCAATCCGATGATTGTGGATGGACAGATCCATGGCGGCATCGCGCAGGGCGTCTCGCAAGCGTTGTGGGAAGGCGCGGTCTATGATGAGAACGGTCAATTAACCTCCGGCTCGATGATGGACTACGCCGTACCGAGGGCGCACTTCTTCCCCAAATTTGAACTCGGAAGCACCGAGACTCCTTCGCCGACGAATCCGCTTGGCGTCAAAGGCGTGGGCGAGACGGGAGCAATCGCTTCGACCCCGGCCGTAGTCAACGCGGTCGTGGACGCGTTATCTCCCCTCGGCATCAAACACCTTGACATGCCGCTCACTCCTGAAAAAGTCTGGCGCGCCATGCAAAGCGCGAAGATGTGATGACAGAGGAGGCTTATCATGTATTCTGCAACTGTAGATTACCATCGAGCGACGTCGTTGAACGACGCGATTAAAACGCTCGAAAAGAACAAAGGCGCAAAACTGCTGGCTGGCGGTCACAGCCTCATCCCTTCGATGAAACTGCGCGTTGCAAATCCCGCCGTGCTCGTGGATATCGGACACATCAAGAGCCTAAGCGGGATCAAGGTCACCAAGAAGGAAGTGAAGATCGGCGCGCTCACCACACACGCGACGGTCGCCGCGTCGGCTGAGATCAAGGACGCCTGCCCGATCCTGGCGGAAGCCGCCGCGCAGATCGCCGATCCACAGGTGCGCAACCGCGGCACGATCGGGGGCAGTCTTGCCCAGTCTGATCCCGCCGCCGACTACCCAACACTGATGATCGCGTTGGACGCGATCTTCGCTGTAACGGGACCCAACGGTGAGCGCCACATCGAAGCCAGGAAGTTCTTCAAGGACCTGTTCACCACCGCGCTCAAGCGCGATGAAGTGCTGACTTCGATCAACGTGCCTGCCTACGGGCACATGCCCGGAATGGGCGGCGCGTATCTCAAGCATCGCCATCCCGCCTCCAGTTATGCGGTGGTGGGCGTCGCCGCGATGGTGGGATTGGAGCATGGCAAGGTGGAGCGCGCGGTGGTCGTAGTGGGAGGCGCAACCGCAAACCCAACACATGCTGAAGCCATCGAGTCCGCGCTCGCGGGCATGGAGCCCTCTGAGGCGAACATCTCCGCCGCCGTTGATAACATGGACATCGAGGCCACGATGGGCGACTCGTATGCTTCATCCGAATATCGCGCGCACTTGGCTAAAGTGATGGCAAAGCGCGCGCTCATCCTTGCGGCAGAACGTGCCATGTAGTTAAACGTCCCGCAGGTTTGTGTAGTTTGAGATGTTCTGTAGAGAAACCTGCAGGACGGTGATTAAAGACAGAGACCCTAAAGGTTTTTCCCGCTGACTCTCGTCACGTTACGCCAGAGTGTCGCGCCAAACGTGTTGAAAGTTAACGAAGGAAACCTTTAGGGTCTTCTTAAAAGTAGTTATGCTGCCGCCGTATAACCCTGGTTAGCCCCTTCTACTTACACAAGTTTTCAATCAAAATTACCATGCCCAGACGTATTGTAAAGAAAGCCAAATTACCCAAACTTTCACCCGCCGCGTGGGCCGCTATTGGAGTGATAATCGCCGCTGTGTTTAGCAGTCCCGTCATAGTTGAGTTCATAAAGAACAAGGCGGATAATAATCCATCCTTTTCGCAACTAGCTATTCACATCAATATTCAAGACGAATACTATCATATAGGTGATGTGGAGTATGCAAGAGTTATTCAAAATGGAGAAGTGGTAGATAAAATATATTTTTCTCATCGCGAACCTCAGAACAACCCTTTTGTAAAGGATTTTTCATTGGATGAAATGCCAAGACAAGCCACTTTACATATGAGTGTAAAAAGCATTGACCCCGATGAGATAAAATCTCCTACCAAAATCTTTTTGAACGGAATGTTTTTAGATTTCTTGAATCGGTATTCTACAGATGAAACAATGGATGAGCGTGTTGTTCAGATTCCTGTCGATGTTTCTTTTCTCCGAGTGGGTAAAAACAATATACAGATATTTGCGTCTACAAGTTTAGATAATTCAGGTAACATTGATGATATTGAATTCAGAAATGTTTATCTCGAAATAGTTCCTTGAATATCAATGCGCAACAAAACATGAATGAAAATGCCACCTTTCGAATCAGCGATAATACTTTCACCGTCACAAGAGTCATCGGAAAGCCTGTTTTATATGGGAGGTGGACACCTACTACTCATAAAGCGAATTAGCACATTGTTTAGCTTGCCGTCGCCGTTAATGCCTTCTGTTCGACCAACTACTCATAAAAAGAGGCTACATTGGATTTCACTTCAATTGACTCACTTCAAGCCGCCATGCGCGAAAAGCATTACATCGCCGAGCGCGGACTGGCGACGTCTTTATATCTCGCATTGAAACTGAACCGCCCACTTTTCCTTGAAGGCGAGGCCGGAGTTGGCAAGACGGAAGTGGCAAAAGTCATTGCATCCCTGCTTGATACTGAACTCATTCGCCTGCAATGTTACGAGGGTCTGGATGTTCATCACGCGGTCTACGAGTGGAATTACACGCGCCAGATGATGCACATCCGCTTGCTCGAGGCGCGCGGCGACAAGGTATCAGAGGCGGAGTTGTTCGGGGAGGAATTCCTATTGCGCCGTCCCTTGCTGCAAGCCATTGAACCTTCGCGCCAGAAACCAGCCGTGCTGTTGATTGATGAACTTGACAGAAGCGATGACGAGTTCGAAGCATTTTTACTTGAAGTTCTTTCAGACTTTCAAATCACCATACCCGAGATTGGAACGATCAAAACATCGAATCCGCCCGTCGTTGTCATCACCTCCAATCGCACGCGTGAAGTGCATGACGCGCTCAAACGCCGCTGTCTTTATTATTGGATTGATTATCCGTCCTTTGAAAAAGAATTGGAAATCGTACGAACACAATTGCCAGATGCCCCGCTAAAACTTGCACGGCAAATAACCGGCTTTATTCAAGCCTTGCGCGAAATGGATTTATATAAATTGCCGGGCGTTGCCGAAACACTGGATTGGACAATGGCTCTTGTAGCATTGGATCAGAGGGCCCTCGACCCCGTCATTGTGGATGAAACGCTTGGGGCGGTGTTGAAGTATCAGGATGACGTAGACAAGATCAAGGGCGAACAGACGCGTGTCATCCTTGAACGCGTGAATGTAGAGGTCGGTTGAGCGGTCAATTCCTGCATAATCTCCTGCTCTTCGGACGCGTCCTGCGCAGATTGGGGTTGGATGTGAACCCAGGACGCATGATGGATTTGGTCAGCGCGCTCGAGCATATTGAGATCGGCAGGAAATCTGATTTCTTTTACGCCGCGCGCACACTGCTTGTACACGAGCGCGAAGACCTGCCGCTCTTTGATGAAGCCTTTGAATTATTCTGGCGCAAACCCGCAGAAGCGAATTGGGTTTCGCAATGGCAGGGACTCACGCGCCGCAGGAAAAAATCG
>CAZIYY010000019.1:0-14061 GCA_964543585.1 uncultured Anaerolinea sp.
TGGATATTGCGGAATACCTAAACAAGCACCCGCGCTATGAAGTTCACCTGGCCGTTGGCCCGGTCCTCAAACATGAAGTTGATCTGACCTACCTGGCCTATGAACGAGGTATTCCGACAACAATAATTCCAAGCTTGGTTAATCATATAAGTCCCCAACTGAACCTTAAGGCTCTTCTGGAACTTCTTGCCGTTATTAACCGTGGAAAATTCGATGTTGTGCATACTCATTCCTCCGTGGCAGGAGTGGTTGGGCGATTTGCTGCTGTTGCAGCCCGCGTTCCTGTCATCGTCCATCATGTTCACGGTTGGGGGATACAGGAAAATATGTCAACGGCTGTGCGAACGTTATACTTGACCTTGGAGCGAATATGCGCCCTATTTACCGATCGATTGATAGCCGTTTCCGCTCCGACAATTCAAAAAGGGTTGGCTTATCGCATATGTAATGAAGAAAAATTTGCTCTTATTTATAACGGCATTAATTTGGATAAATTTCGGCAACAAGTTGATCATCAAAAAGTGCGTTCAGATCTCGGCTTGGATTCGGAATCTAAGCTGGTAGGTATGATCGCCCGACTGGATCAGCAAAAAAACCCCCTGGATTTTATTCGAGCCGCCGCTATTGTTGTTCAAAAATATCCCAAGGTCCAGTTTTTAATTGCCGGCGACGGCTCGTTACGATCTAAATGTGAAGGTTTAATCGATGAGCTTGATCTTCGGGGAAGGTTTTTCCTTTTAGGATACAGGGATGACGTTAACAAGATGATGCCCATATTGACTCTTACAGTATTGAGTTCTCTTTGGGAAGGATTGCCGGTTGTGTTTCAAGAGGCAATGAGCGCAGGGAAGCCAATTGTTGCGAATGATGTTGATGGCGCTCGCGACGTGGTTATTGATGGGGAGACAGGTTATTTAGTAACACCCCACCAGCCGCAAGAGATGGCTGAACGCATTTTATATTTACTTAATAATCATGCGATTTGCAATCAAATGGGACTCGCAGCACAAAAATATTCCGAGCGTTTTTCTGGCGAGCAGATGGTTGAAAATATAGCATCTCTATATAGAGAGCTTTCGGCACATTAAGATGGAAATTTAACTACAATCCCAGTTTCGTGAGCAATCATCGTTTATAGGGGACTGGAAACTTTTAGCCCAACTTTCTTGATTGATAAAACATTGTTTTAAGAAGTGGGTGTGTATCTCGTCTGCCTATTAATTGTCATCCCGAGATTATTTCTGTAAACTGATAATGCCGGTTGTAGGATTAGAACTATTTTCCTGACCCGTTGGTCTATGGCAAATGAGGTTGATAGATATACGAAGTCATGTTGTAACCTTTTATCTTCTTCGATGTCATGTACTAACAAATCTGCAAAACAAAATGGTGAGTCTGAAATCTTGCTGGTTGGAGAGAAAGTGCAACGCCTAATTTTGAGGGTTTTCTCTCCCCTCGAGCAACTTGTAGTGCCATCTAAGCTAAGGCCGGAAAGTGATGCTTGCGTATCACTTTTAGGTAACACCTCGCTTATTTTTTGAGCTTGGTGTGAAGTCCCTGAATTAACCATTGACCTAGCAATTATGAATGCCCAGCCCGGCGCGTCATCATCGATTTGATGGATAATCTCCGGCCGTTGATGAGGAAATATGAGTTCACAAGTTTATTCGAATCGATCAGAGTTCCTGCGAAATTTGCAATCCCTCGATTTCAATGTGTTTTATCTGAAGGCGAGAAAATGGGCAAAGCGGGCATTTGATTTTATTATGGCATTAATTGGTCTTATTATTCTCGCGCCAGTATTTGCGTACGTCTCCATTTTGATCAAACGCGATTCGCCAGGCCCAATCTTCTTTTGGGGTTCACGAATGGGCAAAGATGGAAAGCCGTTCAAGATGCTTAAGTTTCGCACCATGTACGAACGAAAAGAGAGTTATCAGGGTCCACCAGTGACAGCAAATGGAGATTCCCGCATTACTCCGCTTGGACATTGGTTACGGGACACGAAAATCAATGAACTGCCTCAACTTTGGAATGTATTAATCGGTGAGATGAGCCTGGTCGGACCGCGGCCCGAAGATGTTGAGATAGCCAAGACCTGGCCCCAAGATGCATTTGAGGAAATTCTCTCAGTCAGCCCGGGTGTTACCAGCCCGGCAAGCATCCTTTATCATGATGAAGAAAAGTTGCTTTCCAATGCAAACGTTATGGGCGATTATTTCAAAGGTATTTTGCCTAATAAATTACGGCTTGATCGGCTGTATGTTCGCCATTGCTCGTTCTTCTCGGATCTTGACGCTATTTTTTGGACAATCGCCATTATCATTCCGCGTGTTTCGAATTCAAAAATCCCTGAAGGCTATTTGTTCGCTGGACCGATCTCTCGCTTTATACACCGTTATGTTAACTGGTTCCTGGTGGATTTGTTGATTTCTGTTAGCGTCTCATATGTAGCGAGTTTCATATGGGGAACATCGGAACGATTGATTTTTACAATGGAGGCGCTGGCTTTCCCGTTTATCTTGGCGATCTTGTTTACTGGACTTAATTCCCTTATCGGGCTCAACCGGGTATTTTGGTCTCAGGCAACAATTGATGATGCAATTGGCCTGCTAGTTTCCAGTGCTATTGCAACAACTTTGATATGGATACTAAATTATCTGCGGTATTTCTATCAATGGTTGCTTTTCTCGCCGCTCCCTACAAACATGATCATTGTGATCGGCATCGTTACAGGATTTGGTTTTTTTGCAACACGTTACCGCTTCCGTTTACTCACGTCCTTAGCCACCCGCTGGTTAAATTGGCGGCAGGAAGCCTCGAGAGTCGGTGAACGTGTTTTGATTGTTGGCCTGGGCGACGGCAATAAAATTGCTCAGTATTTGCTCAAACAAAAAATATTTCGTACCGCTTTTTCAGTTGTCGGAGTAGTTGACAATAATAATCCATCCCAACACGGGATGAGGGTAAGTGGATCCTGGATGTTGGGAGGAATTAGCGATATTCCCACCTTAATAGAGCGTTATGACGTTGGAATGGTTTTATCTACTATCCCACATCATAATTCTGAGAATGAATATATTCTTGAACTTTGCCAATTGTCTCAGACACGGTTTATTTTCCTTGACGATCTGATGTCGATGGTTGATCGCCAAGTGACTCGACCTCTGGGAAAAATTGAGTCTCAATCATTGCTTGATGGGCGTCTGGAATTTAAAGCCATGCACGATATTCTTACAGGGCTTCCAAATCGTTCGTTACTCCAAGATCGTCTTAATCATGCCATTGCGCATGCAAAGCGATACAAGACCCAGCCTGCACTGATCTTTCTCGAATTTGAGGAGATAGTGAAGATTACGGATACGCTTGGGGATAAGGTTAGCGGCAAAGTGCTAAAAGACCTGGTCAGGCGGCTTTCGAATTGCAAAAGAGAGAGCGATACCCTGGCGCGTTTTGGATTCGATAAGTTTGCATTGCTTTTGGATAATGTCCCTGGTGAGCAGGTATCGGAAGTAATCACCCAAAGAATAATTGCCGCAATGTTGGAGCCTTTTGAGATAAATGAAAATAAGCTCCTGATGAGACCCAAGATTGGTGTTTGTATGTGCCACATGACATGTGGAGCATTCGATACACCGGAAAAAGTTGAAATTGCAAGATGCTATGGTTGTGCAATGTCGAACGACATATTAAAGCGCAATCAGGTGTTGAATTGATATGGAGTCAATTTGGAAACCTCGATATCGCGGTGAGACTAGTGCTGTTAGATATGACCACAACAGATGATTCTTTAACTATCAAGTGCCGTATCGAAACAAGAATTACAATAGACCTCTTGCGAAAGTCAGTTTGAGTTGAGTTCGAGGTTGTAAATAGCAGCAATCAGGTTGAAACGCAAGGCAAATCTCTTTCTGCGATTACGATACTTCTCCCTCAAGATACGAAACACTTTCAGCTTACGAAAAATATGTTCAATCAAAATCCGTTTTCGAGCCAAGACACGATTTCTCTGCCGCTCTTTTTGCGTCAGAGCATGATATTTGGATTTCTTGAATGGCGTCTGACAGTTCTTATGCAGTTCTGTCAAACCTTGGTAGCCAGCATCTGCCAGAAGGCGAAGGTGTTCGGCGAAATCACTTCCATGATCCTTGAACAATTGAAAATCGTGTTTGCTTCCATAAGTAAAAGCCGTGGCAACAATTTTGGCGCTCTTTCGGTCGGCAATTACCTGTGCTTTTTGGGTAGGTCGCTTCTTTTTGCCACTGTAATGACGTTTTTGGCTTTTTTTGGACGCTCCACGGGTTGTTCGCTGACATCCACCAACACTACCTCAAAAACAGTGTCGCTGGATTGGAGGACCTTCTTGCCTGGTAGACGAAACTTGCCTGACCGGACTAAAATGTTTTCCACTTTCCGTTTTCCGTATGGTTCGACAGACTGTCGCCTCGCTGACACCCTAGGAGTGGGCAATATGGAACTCCGTCCGATACTCTCGCCAGTACATCAAGGTCATCAGCAGTTGATCTGCTCGACTCAACTTGGTTGGTCTACCGAAGTTTCGCAGCCCTTTTTCAACCACTGTCAGCATAGCTTCAAAGGTTGCGCATTGCACGCCTGTCAGTCGTTTGAAGTCAGTTTCTTTTAGAGGTTTGAGTGTTTCGTATCGCATGTGCCTATTATGGCACACTTATGCAAGAGGTCTAATAAATAATAGAAGAGGTTTTTCATGAAAATACTTGTAACAGGTGGCGCTGGATATATTGGTTCTACATTGGTGCCCATTTTGCTTTCTTCAGGCCACAATGTCCGTGTTCTGGACAATTTGACCCATGGTGGTAAATCGCTCCTCGGCGTATGGCCGGACCCCAATTTCGATTTTTGCGAAGGCGATGTTCGCAACGAGCAAAGCGCTCGTGCTGCACTACGGGATATGGAAGTTGTTATACATTTGGCAGCGATTGTAGGTGATCCTGCATGTGCGCGTCAGCCAGAAATTGCTCGCTCGATTAATCTTGATGCAACAATTAACCTTTTTAATCTCTCGAGGGAACTGGGTGTGAAAAGGTTTATTTTTGCGTCGACATGCAGTAATTATGGAAAAATGAAAAATGGCAACTCATATGTGGATGAAACCTCTGAGCTAAGCCCAGTCTCCTTATATGCGGAAACCAAGGTGGCAGTTGAAAACTATTTATTGGACCCGAGACACTCCGGGGATCTAAACCCCACAGTTTTACGGTTTGCCACTGCCTATGGAGTTTCTCCTAGAATGCGGTTTGACCTGACCGTTAACGAATTTACAATGGAGATATTAACCAAGCGGAAACTGGTTATCTTTGGAGAGCAGTTCTGGCGCCCCTATGTTCATATTCGTGATATCTCGAGGGCAATACTCTGCATTCTTGAATCTCCAACTGAGAAGATCCGCAATGAAGTGTTCAACGTTGGCTCCACAAATCAGAATTTCCAGAAGCAGCAATTGGCGGAGATGATGAAATCCCACGCCTCAGATGCAGTCATTGAATATGTGCGTAAAGATGAAGATCCCCGGGATTATCGCGTATCGTTTGAAAAAATCAAGCAAACGATCGGATTTAAGACTGAGCATACTGTTCAAAATGGTATCGAAGAAATTGTGCGTCTTGTGCAAAGTGGCATAATCCAGGATTTTAAGAATCCGGAATATAGAAATATACCCTGAAATTTACTTTCGATCTCCTCGATTAGGAATCGCCTTGATGATTACAGGATTGGCTCACAACAAATATAGGAAATACGAAATAATATGAAAGCAGTTATTTTAGCCGGTGGCAAGGGTACGCGTCTATCCCCTTATACCAAGATTCTCCCCAAGCCTCTTATGCCGATTGGTGATATGCCCATCCTAGAGGTAATTTTACGCCAAATAAAACAGGCGGGCATTAAAGATGTTGTTCTGACGGTAGGACATCTCTCAGAGTTGTTGCGCGCATTTTTTCAAGACGGATCGCGCTTGGGCCTTAATATTTCCTATAATTATGAGGACTCTCCTCTTGGCACTGCAGGTCCTATTGCATTTGTGCCTGATCTGGACGAGACCTTTCTTGTCATGAATGGTGATGTACTTTCAACCATTCCACTTGGAGAATTAATCCAATTTCATAAAGAACAAAAAGCGATTGCAACCATTGCGACACATCATCGTAGGGTAAAGGTTGATCTTGGCGTCATTCAATGGGATGGTGATGCGCGCGTTACAGGTTATATTGAAAAACCAACTTACGACTATTCTGTGAGTATGGGAGTATATGTTTTCGAGCCGAAAGTATTGAATTATGTTCCAAAAGGCGAATACTATGATTTTCCAGACCTGGTAAAAAAACTTATTGGAGTTGGAGAAAAGGTTATAGGCTATAGGTTCGATGGTTATTGGCAGGACCTTGGTCGTCCTGATGATTATGAGAGCGCTGCACAGGATTTTGATCAGATGCGTTCTCAATTCTTGCCCAACGAGGTATAAATTATGAATTGGCGAATTCCACTTTCTGATATTGATTTCGATGAGACTGAATCTCTGGCAGTCCAAAAGGTTATGGAGAGCCGCTGGTTGACCATGGGAAAGGTTACCCAGGAATTTGAGGCGTCTTTTGCTACCCATGTTCAGACAAAGCATGCCATTGCCGTTACCAATGCCACAGCCGCCCTTCATCTTGCATGCCTGGCGCTTGGGCTGGGACCGGGTGATGAGGTAATAGTGCCGTCATTAACTTTTGTCGCAACGGCTAACGCTGTTCGATATGTCGGCGCCACACCGGTTTTTGCTGATATTGTCAGCCCCGATAACCTCAATATTTCACCTGAGGCTATCAGTTCGTTGATCACATCTCGGACACGCGCAATTATCGTGGTGCATTATGCAGGATATCCTTGCGATATGGAGGCAATCCTTTCGATTGCCAAGGAAAAAGGTTTGTTTGTAATTGAAGACGCTGCTCATGCTGTTGGTTCTGACCTACACGGTCGCAAACTCGGAACATGGGGAGATATCGGTTGTTTCAGTTTCTTCTCTAATAAGAATATGACGACCGGTGAAGGCGGCATGATGACTACTGAAAGCGATGACCTTGCCCAAAAGTTCAACCGTTTACGCTCACATGGAATGACTTCGTTGACTTGGGATCGCCACAAGGGACATTCTTACAGCTATGATGTTATTGACCTAGGGTATAATTATCGGATAGACGAGATTAGGGCTGCGATTGGTCTCGTCCAATTAGCCAAGGTAGAGGGAAACAATGAGCGTCGAAGACTCTTATCACAGGTTTACCGAGACGCTTTGCAAGAAATTGTCCCTCAGGTAAGTGTTCCTTTCCAACATCATTTTGGGAAAACATCTGCCCATATTATGCCTGTTTTGCTCCCCAAGGAAACGAAGCGGCAGTTGTTCATCGAAAGCATGAAAGAGAACGGAATTCAAACCAGCATTCACTATCCACCGATCCATACCTTTACTTCCTACAAGGATGGTAGGGTCTGGGATTTGCCGGTAACGGACGATGTTGCCAAACGTGAAATAACTTTACCCCTTTACCCGGCAATGAGCAATGATGATGTGGTTGTCGTCGTCTCTGCCGTTCAGGCGAGTTTAAATCTTAGCTGAGTCTTTGAGAAGAACATATTGAGAACTCAATTTTGTTACCCATGACTCGAAAGCGGTGCTAAATGAATGATTTTATAGAACTACGTCGCGTATTTACCATTATTCTAAGACGGTGGTGGTGGCTGGTCATATTAACTGTCCTCACCGCAATAATGGGCAACATTGTCAGCCATCAACAGGCTCCGGTCTACCAAGCTACGGCGACCATCCTGGTCGGTGATAGTATTAAATCATCCCATGTGGATCGGGTGGATATCCAGGTTAGCGAAGCTTTGGTAGCAACTTATGTTCAGCTTGCCCGCCGCCAGCCGGTTTTGCAGGGCGTGATTACGGCACTTAACTTAAAACAAACCTGGCAGAAGCTATATACTCAGGTAGAAGTTACTCAAATTGAGGGCACTCAGTTAATTGAAATCAAGGTGGAAGCCAATTCACCTGACATGGCTCGAACGATTGCAGACGAGATTGTTAATCAACTAATTTTGTTTAGCCCCACGAATTCTGAAAGCCGGGAGAATGATACCACTAATAATTTTAACCGTGAGCAGATAAAAAGTTTGCAGGAACGGATATCGAATGCGCAAAACAGGTTGGTGGAAATTGAAACTGCTATGAGCACATCAATTTCCGAGATTCAACTGGCAGATCTCCAAAAGGAAAAAATAATCTTGGAGGAATTACTTGTCGGATGGGAAAGAAATTATACCGAGTTGTTGGCATTGACCGATGCTAAAAGGAATCCCACCCAATTAAGTGTTATTGAATCCGCCCATTCTAATGATAATCAAATCCGACCTCGCATTCAATTGAATACCCTCTTAAGTGGTGGTTTGGGTATAGTACTCGGATTGGGCTTGATATTCCTGTTGGAATTTCTCGACGACACTTATAAATCATTAAATGACTTTTCCCAATCTGAGGAAGTCAACATCCTTGGGAGTATCCGTAGGATAAAAGGTAAAAGCCTTTCAGATAAAATTGTCGCCCGTTTACATCCACATTCCCCAATAACAGAATCATATCGCATTTTACGAAGCAGGATCCGTTTTAAACCAGTTGATAAGCCGACAAGATCCATCATGGTGACCAGCTCAATGCCAGGGGAGGGCAAGAGCCTGACAGTTGCAAATCTCGCGGTCGTTTTTGCTCAAGCGAACTATAAAACCATCATTGTTGATGCGGATTTAAGACATCCAGTCCTTCACAAGATTTTTGATGTGAGCAATGAAGTTGGACTCGGCGATATGCTGGGTTCACCCGAAATCAAAATTGGAGAATGCCTAAGGGATACCCCAGTCAATAATTTGCGGATACTTACCAGTGGAAACCCTCTTTTAGATCCGTCAGAGCGACTCGGTTCTGACCGCATGGCAGAAATCTTAATTGAGCTAAAGAACGATGCCGAAATTGTCATCTTCGACAGCCCTCCGGTGTTGGTGTTTGCCGATGCGATAGTTTTATCTCGTCGAATCGATGGAGTCATTGTAGTGATCCAAGCTGGGAAATCGAAGCGGGGTGCGATCGCCCAAACTCTATTTGACCTGCAAAACGCGAACGCCAATTTACTTGGAAGTATTTTCAATCAGTCTCCTAAAAGCGATACCTTCTCTGTGAATAAGGCATACATGCAAGAGAGGCCCCAATTGCCCTCTCCTGAAGCTTTGGTAAAGAAAGAAAGAGCTGACAAGGGACAATTCCATGATCTGCGCGATTCAGCGATGCCCCTAAAGGAAAACCTTGAATTACATGAATTAGGTCGTGAGGAAGCCAGTATAGATACGACCCAATTCCATGGCTTGGACGATTGGGCTAAGCACAAACACAAAGATGAAGATCTTGACCTGCGCAGCTCGAAAAGTGATGTTGAAGTCAAAGAAAAAGTAATCGATTCTAAAGAAAACATGAAAGCCGCCAGCGAGAAGATTCATATGCTTGGGTCTCAAGAAAACAAAAACAACGGATCCAAGAGTGAAGAAAATGCCGTTGATCAAATTAATATCCCAATAGATGAAGATCTTGACCTGCGCAGCTTGAAAAGTGATGTTGAAGTCAAAGAAAAAGTAATCGATTTTCAAGAAAATACAAATGGCGTTAAAAAGAAGCGTCAGAGGAATCGGTCTCGAAAAAACAAAAGCAATGGACACATGAGTGAAGAAGTTGCGCCTGATCAAATTAATGTTCCTGTTGATGATGGAGCCAATGTTTCGAGGAATTCGATCAGTGTTCCAGTGGATCAAACCATTGTTTTAGCAGACCGAATCAATGAATGAGTCAAATCAGCGTTTCAGGCGTGGCCGTAAGATGCCCCTAACCGGCATGACCGAATGCTTCGATTTTACTATCATAAAATCAAATGCTTATTGAAAGGATGTGAACTGCAACAACCTTTGATACAGGCAAAGTCGTCAGAAATCGTCTTTTTTAGCCGTATTTTCGATGATGCAAGCTTAAAAAAGGTGTATCAGAGGTCATTGCAGTTGACAAAAGGAAAGTAGTATGGCAAAGATTCTCGTAACAGGCGGCGCGGGTTTTATTGGTTCACATGTCGTTGACTTGTTGGTTGCTCAAGGATATGAGGTTGTCATTCTCGATGATCTGTCCACCGGACGCGCGTCGAATCTGAATTTGGCTGCAAAGTTTTATCAGGTAGATATCCGTAGTCCCCAGGTTCGCGAAGTATTCGAAGCTGAAAAACCCGACTATGTCAGTCATCACGCGGCTCAGATGGATGTGCGCCGTTCGGTCGCTCAACCGCTCTTTGACGCCGATATTAACATTCTTGGCTCTATCAATCTCATAGAATGCTCGAAAGAATTCAAGATAAAACGGTTCATCTACGTTTCGACAGGCGGAGCCGTATATGGCGAACCGGAAAAACTTCCGTGTGATGAAAATCATCCCATCAACCCAATTTGCCAGTACGGCGCCAGTAAGCATACCGTTGAGCATTACTTGTATATGTACCATATGAATTATGGGCTGGATTATACAGTGCTTCGCTATCCCAATGTGTTTGGACCCCGCCAGGACCCTCATGGCGAGGCGGGCGTTGTGGCTATATTCACCGGAAAAATGCTGGCCGATGAGCCGGTCATGATCAATGGCGACGGCGACCAGACGCGGGATTTTGTCTATGTTGGCGATTGTGCCCGAGCTAACCACCTGGCATTAACGATGGATCATCTGCCTGGAATATATAACCTGGGCTGGGGTCGTCCTACTTCGATTAACGAAATCTGTTCGGTATTGGTAAATATCACGGGTTATGATTTGCCGATCCAATATGGGCCTGCCAAAGTAGGCGAGACTCGTCATATCTACCTGGATGCCTCCAAAATAAAGAAGGATTTAGGGTGGACGCCAACGGTCACTCTGGAAGAGGGCCTGGAGAAAACCGTTGAGTATTTCAGGGTTTCGGAGAGGGTAGTTTGATTCTTGCCCAGGACCTTTGCAATCAAGTTGTTCAAGAGATGAATTGAATAGAGAACAGAATTAATTTGTAGAAAAATGTATAGCCCTCTTCTCCGCACCTGCCATATACAGATTTCGCCCTGCCCTGGTTAGAAGAGTGGAAGGTTCCATAAACAACGTCGCCCCTTATGAATTCATAACGCCTCACTCCTTGTGAGGCGGAAACGTTTAACCCAAAAAGCAACATTTTTGATTTACAATTACTGAAAATATGATTGCCTCAAAAATTTTACTCATAGATGATGACGTTGATCTACTTCAGCTGGCCTCCGTCATCTTTAAAAAGGAAGGAGCTCAAATTGTCACAGCTCGCGATGGCTTGGAGGGGGTTAGCAAGCTGTTTACTCATCACCCCGACCTCATCATATTGGACGTGATGATGCCTGGCATAAATGGTTTCGAAGTCTGTGAAAGAATACGTCAGGTCTCGGATATCCCCCTTATTATGTTGACAGCCCTAAACCATGAACAGGAGATGCTTAGAGGGCTGGAGGCCGGGGCAGATGATTTTCTTTCAAAACCCTTCAATGCAGAAATCCTGGTTGCCCGAGCCAAAACGGTCTTGCGCCGCAGTGAACACATGAATTCCCAGACTGATACTTTTAATTACAATAACGGACACCTAAGTATCGATGTTGAAAGGCGCGACGTCCTCATAAAGGGCAGAAGAATTAAACTGACCCCCGTTGAGTTCCGCTTGTTGACTTACCTTGCGCGCAACGCAGGTAAAGTGCTAACTTTTCAACAAATCCTCACCAATGTTTGGGGGAATGAATACAGTGGAAGCATGGACTATGTTCACGTATATGTTTCGCATCTTAGAAGAAAACTTGGCGAAAACACCAGAAGCCCGCGTTATATCCTGACCCTTCACGGCGTTGGATACATATTTGAGAAGTAGTAATTCGCTTACGAATCTCAATAAGATTTTCCCAAGCCTGGCGGATTATACCCAAATCAATTCAAGCGGTTGCGTTTTCCCGTGAACATGCGCGCCGGCCCTGTGCACATTTCTCCATTTCCAAGGCTTTGGCGCGGAGGCCTCGTCCATTCCTTCCAGGCTGAGTTGGTTGTATCCGACCAGTTCCAGCGTCTCGTGTGTTTTATCCTCGCTTTCCAATCACCCGAACATTGCCCAGGCTGGACGCGAAGTACTTCAGTCGAAATGTGCCTTTCTCTGTCTCGCTGGTTTCGGCGATCAGCGGGACATCCTCATGACAGTTAAGGGGAACGCACGTCTATTGGCTCCCCTTTCCACGTGTCCGCGATCCGTCCAACCCGCGTCGGGTTCCTACTCTTGTATATAGTCGGGCGTATTAAGTTGCGGGCTGGCTCGCATTGTAATCCCTGCCAGCGTGTTATCCGGGCCGTGGGTGGAGCAATATTGGGCATATTGGGGCAACCTCAAACTTCCCATCCGTATATTCCTCCAGGTATTCGCCCATATACCAGGCATTGCCATAGTTATCTTGGGCAAGAAAGGGGGGCCGGACTCTATCAATTGGTCCGCGCTGTAGTCTAGGTTCCATATTTACATTTCGCATCCCGCAACAAGATCGAAGAAAATACAAGAGTCCAGGTCATCTCCTGACTGTCTATGCGGTCGGATGTATCTTTGAAGGACATGAACTTATATATGAATCCCGAAGACAGCCCGTATCTACAAGTTACTCCGGATTACAAGAAACGTTCGTCCACGTTTTGTGTTCATGTTCGCGACGAGCAATGAATTACAAAATTAATTTATTCAACAAAGGAAAATGAACCATGAATATGTCCACTATTGCCGATTGGTGCACAATCCTGTTCTTCCTGTGGTTTGGGTTGAAAACATTCATCCTGCCCTTGATAAAGGCTTTTTCTCAACCCTGGGGGGAATTAGTACTCTCGCGGCAGGGCTTACCACAATCCTCGACCGGAGTGCATGAACTAATGATGCGATACAAAAGCCCGCTATCAGAAGCGGGCTTTATTGGTCCTACTTTTCTACAACCGCTTCTGAAGGAGGATTCTCCAAATATCGGGCGGAACTTAATATAAATTGGTCAAATCCAACACCTTCCGCTCCGGCCTGCAAGCGTATAGTGACATTGCCTGTGGCTTCGAAAGAAATCAGAGAGTCGGAGCCGTCCAGATTGCATCCCACCCAAGCCCAGCCTTCCTCTATAGGTCCCTGGGCAGTGAGGTAGCTCGATGAACCCGGCTTGAAGACCTCCTTGTTGGCATTGTCCACTGCGTTTGAAAATTGCGCCCACATAACATTGGCTTGCGACTTGCCCTTCGGCGCTCCTACTTTCATGTGAATCCAACAGCGATAGGGAGTTTCACTTTGAACTGAAACAGTGAAAGTCAGATGGGGGTCGTTCTCCGGAGGAGGATCCAACTCCTCCCCATTGTTTGGAAGACCAATCAACTTGCCTCCGGGTGAAGCTGAATCATCCAGGAAATCCAACTCGGAAAGATCGCTTTCGTACAGATCGGATGCGTAAACAATAATCTCGGATGCGGAACCTTCCGGCGCATTGGCTTGAGGAGTCTTGACAAGCGGAACAGCACTTACAGGCGTACCCGGAGGATACTCGGCGGGCAGCGTCTGGGCGTAGACATCTTTGCTGACTTCGTAGGCATGTTTCTCCAATGCAATTGCTTGTGCGCGGACCTCGGCCAATTCATTCGCGCTGAGATGCACGATCTCGACCAATTCCAGTGTTTCATGTGTTTGATCGGCGCCTTGCCAATCGACCTTGATGTTGCCTATGCCACCGGCAAAATATTTGAATTGATGGGCATTCGGCTCAGCTTGGCTGGATTCATCGATCACAAGAACATTTTCGTAGCAATCCACGGGGATGCAAACTTTTTGTCCCACTTGTGAGACTTGTGCGCGGTCTGTAAAGTTCACACCGGGCGCCCAGCCTTGGGAGTAGCTGGGTATTTCCACCTTTGGCTCT
>CAZIYY010000019.1:14071-29275 GCA_964543585.1 uncultured Anaerolinea sp.
CCTGCATTTCGATCCCGGCTCTTGCATCTTCGATACCAGAAATCCAGGTTGCGGCCTCAACGAACTTTCCGTCCGCGTAGTCTTCCGGATGTTCACCCATACGCCAAACTGCGCCATCGTCATCCTGTGCGAAGAAGGCAAGTTCTGCCTCCACCAACTCGTTCGAGCTATAGTCCAGGTCCCAGGTAATTACCGAGCGCACACCGTCAATCACTTTGGTCAAGTCAGTGACAGTGATAATCAGGCGGTGAGGAACAAGTTGACCATTATCATCGGTGAGGCCTTCGTACACAAGTTTCGTCCCGGGTTGTAGGGGCAGCCACTGGTTATTGATGTTCGCCGAGTTTTCAAAATTGTCTCCGTCGAAGTTCTCAAATTGCTTTTTATCAGGGGCCTCGCTGCCGCATGCAGAAAGAGAAACGATGAGAAGCAGCGCGACCGCCCCCAGGATGGCATGGAGACCCCGCATCTCATTCACCTCTTCCTGGTATGTATTCAAGAGCCGCGTTGCCAGCCTGATTCTGCAAATTCCGATCCTTTCCAAAACTCAAATAGAGGGAAGGCACGACAAACAGATTTAGCAGCGTCGAAGTGATCAAGCCGCCTACGATCACAATCGCCATCGGGTACTCGATCTCGTGGCCGGGAATGTCGCCAGTGACCACCAGAGGTACCAGCGCCAGTCCTGTAGCTAAGGCTGTCATCAAGATCGGAGAAAGCCGTTCACTTGCCCCCCGCAAAGCGAGCTTTAATCCAAATGCCTCTCCTTCATACTTCTCCAAATGTTGATAGTGGTTGATCAGCATGATTTTGTTACGTGCCGCAATCCCAAACACCGTGAGAAAGCCAACCAGCGAACCGAGCGAGATCACGCCGCCGGTGAGGAACGCTGCCAGCACTCCACCTACGAGCGCCGAAGGCAAGGTCAGAAAGCCGAGAGTCGCCAGGCGCAGGTTTCCGAAGGATTCCAGCAAGATAAGGAACACTCCGACCGCCGCGGCAATCGCAAAGATAAGTAAGCGATTCTGGGCAGCCTGCCGCTCGGCATATTCGCCGATCACCTCTGCGTGATATCCCAGCGGGAAATCAATCTGCGCGAGCGCGTCCTCAATATCATCTGCAACGGAACCGATATCACGTCCCTCCACATTGGTGCTAACATCAATGCGCCTCGAGTCGTTTTCACGATATATAACGCTTTGGGCTGGCGCGATGCCCACGTCGGCTACTTCAGCCAAATGGACATGTCCGCCGCCGGGTGTATCAATCGGCAGATCCAAAATACTGTTGAGACTACTCCGTGTTGCGGGGGTGCTCCATACATTTACATCGTATGCCTTGCCATCTCTGAAAAGGTCGCCAACTTCTTCGCCAGACATCAAGGTCGCCGCCGCCCGACGCACATCGCCCGGCTTGAGGCCGTAACTTTGCGCCGCGGCGAGATCCACCTTGACTTGCACCTGCGGCACTTCAGACTGGAGCTGTATATGTAGATCAACAAGCCCATCAATGCCCCTGAGCGCATCCTCCACTTCCTCAGCCTTCACATGAATACCTTTCAAGTCTGGCCCATAGATACGCACCACAAAAGATTCACTTGAGCCTGAGAGGACCTCTTCAATTCTTTCATTCAGGTAGGTCTCCACATTGCGAAATAGACCGGGATAGCCGTGAACCACTTCCTCGATGGCGGCCACGGTCTCTTCATAGTCTGCCGCAGGATCAACGCTGATCCAATTCTCCCCGAAATTGACGCCGACCGTTTCATCTGCCAATAGGGCCTGCCCAATGTGCGAGCCAAAGTTGCGAACTCCTGGAATGGCCCGCAACTCTCGACTGACCTGGGTCACGATCCGCCGCTGTTCGATAACCGAGGTGCCGGGCTTGGTGATCCAGTGCATCAAAAAGTCCCGCTCTTTGAACTCTGGAAACAATGACTCGCCAAGCAATGGCAATACTGCGATTCCGATGATCATGATGGCGCCGGTGGTAATGAAAACAGGGCGCGGATGCTGGATAATGCGTGCCAGTACGGCCTCGTAGCGCAGCCGCAGCCATCCGACGAACGGCGATGTACGGTGTTCAATCTTCGCTTTAGCAAGAAGCATCAGGCATAGGGCAGGTGTGACGGTCAGCGCAACGAACATGGAAGCCAGCACCGCCAATGCATAAGAGACTGCCAGCGGTTGGAAAAATGCGCCAGACACGCCCCCGATAAAAAAGACAGGCAATAAAGTCACCGCATCGATCAGTGTGGCATGGATGATGGCCTGGCGCACCTCGAGCGACGCCTCGAGAATGATGCTCGCCGTTGATTTGGTGCTCCCCTCGTTGCGGTATTGCCGCAAACGCCTCACGATGTTTTCAACGTCAATGATCGCGTCATCCACGACAACTCCGATGGCGATCACGAACCCGGCCAGGATCATCGTGTTGATGGTTGCCCCGCGTGCGTAGAGCACGGCGGCACCCGCCACCAACGACAATGGGATCGCCAGCAAGCTAATGAGCGCAGTGCGCCACTCGAAGAGAAAAGCGCCAAGAACCAGCATCACGAGTATACAGCCGATGATCAGCGCCTCCATGAGATTATCGACCGCTACCTGAATAAAGTCCGCCGGCCGAAAGATGGTGGAGTCCATCTCAATACCGGGCAGACCCGGACGTAATTCATCTAGTGCATTTTCAACGCCCCGCGTTACATCCAGAGTGTTGGCCCATGGAAACTTTTCGACAACCAGCATGAGTCCAGGACCGTCATTAATGACTGCATCCCCAATGAGCGGCCAGGTATCCTCCACAACATCAGCCACATCTCCCAGCCGCAATGGCGTGCCATCGCTTTTTTTCTTGTCATGGATGGGCACTTGAGCCAGGTCAGCCGCCGATTTGATAGGCAGGACGGACCGGATACTTAGCCGTTGATTTGGAGTGTCAATGAATCCACCGGTACCGATCACCGCTCCGCTTGAAAACTGCAGAATCCCAACGTCTATGGCGTTTGCAGTGACCTCCATGACGTCGTCCAGCGTAACATCGTAGGCCCGCATCCGTTTCGGGTCGACTCGCACTTGTGGAATCTTGATGCGCTCGCCCCAGATGGCTACATTAGCCACGCCGGGAACCTGCAGCAAGCGCGCCCTGATGGTCCAATAGGAGATCATAGACATGTCTATCAAGGACACATCTTTCGAGGAGACTCCGATCTTTAGGACCCGACCTGTCGTTGACACCGGAGGCATCATCACAGGCGGGGCGGCCCATGTGGGCAGTGTACCAATCACCGTTGCAACGCGCTCCTGCACCAATTGCCTGGCACGCAGAACGTCGGTGCCGGACTTGAAAAGGAGTTCGATGGACGACAAGTCAGGGAGCGACTTGGAGCGCATTACTTCCAGCCCATCTATCCCGTTGAATGCCTGCTCCAGTGGAACAGTGACCAGGGATTCCACCTCCTGCGCGGTAAGCCCAAGACATGGGGTCTGGATTTCCACGCGCGGCGGCGCAAATTCAGGAAAGACATCCACTGGCGTGTTCGGAAGTTGTATGATGCCAAAGAACATCATCGCCGCAGCGATCGCCACCACGATGTAACGAAACTTGAGGCTTGACCCAACAATCCAGCGTATCATGGCTGACCTCCCAGCGCGATCATTCTTCCTCGAACTCGGACTCGGAGCCGAATAACTCAGCGGCGCCGACTGTTACAACTGCCATACCAGAGTCCGGTCCCTCCGACAGTACTGCCAGGTCATCCTTTATGTGGTCGATGACGATGGTTTGCCGGATGAAGACCAGGGGTTCGGGATTTGTATATGTCCAAGCCTGGCCAGTTGGATCATAGAGCACCGCAGCATAAGGGATAACCTTTCTCTGTGTTCCATTCACTTCTTCATCACTAACTAGGCTCGTCTGGATATCGAGCCGCTCAACCGCCTTTTCCGTCAATATCACGCGATTGAGGTCCGTCCCCTCGATCGGCTCCAGGCGGACGGCTTTGATTTCCTCTTCCGCTACTGTTGCCGCTGTACAAGCTGGGAGTAGCAGGCTGGTAATAATCAACAACATAAAAATGGAAAAACTCATTTGTTTCATCTTAGATCTCCTATTTTAACAAGCAATGGGAATGATCATTCGGAACCGCCGGCGTCGATTTGGCGGCGTCGAACCCTGAATAATATGAAGATAGCAAGGATCAGGACGACCGGTACGCCAAGCGCAAAGGGGAGTACACCGCTGGGATTGAGACGGGTAAATTTGGCAACGGACAAATGCAAGCCCGGGCTGGCAACAATCTGGTTGGAGCCCCCCACATCCTGGGGTTGGGGGATAGCGACCAGGTAGACCATAAAGCTGCCGTCCAGGACAGCGTTAACCGTCCAGGAAAGTGTGGCGGACCCGTTGGATTCCACAGATTCGATGTATTGGGTTCGCTGGGGCGACCAGTCTTCCGGATCAACCACGTCGCCTTCCTTGCTCAGGTTAATGATGTTCATCGCCACGATTACGGGCTGGGATGACTGTGCACTGCTATTCGTTATGGTCGTCTCAAAATCAATCGAGTCGCCGGTTTTCATTTGCTTGGAATCCACGCTGATGGACATTTGTAAAACGCCTTCCCCGGCTTGGGCTTGAGGAAGCGCCATTGCAGGCGTTGTGAGCAGGGAAAGCGAAAGCGCAAAACAGGCGATTACCGCCAAGCCCACGACGCGGCGCATCTTCGACCAGAGCCCGCCCACTTTTCCCGCTTCCACGCTAAGGCTTGGACTGAGGTAAAAGAAGAGCAGTCCCATCACTATGAAGGCAAAGACAATAGGTGACTCCAGTGAAGTCCAGTATTCGGCAAAAGCGCCATTGGCGACTAGCATTTTCGAGAGAAAATCAAACCCAGCCGGGATCGGGTTCACCCACAGAAGCATTTGACCGAAGACGCCGATCTTTGTAGTTCCGATTATCTGGCCCATCATGATGAAGACCAGGAAAATCGCGAGGCTGATGAAGAAGCTGGTCTTGTTGGAATTGCACCAGTAACTCACGATCATCCCTAACGCGGTGTAGGCGGGGATGAGCAGGATGCCCACCAGGGCACCCCAGAGCACTCCCGGACCAAGCACAGGATTACCCTGGGAAAGCAGGAACATGAAGGGAGTAGCAATCGCCAGCGCCACGGGCCAGGCAGAGAGCGAGGCGAGGAATTTGCCAAGCACAATCTGGCTGCGGCTGGCGGGCGTGAGCAGCAGCCCTTCCAGCGTAGCGCGTTCCCGTTCGCCGCTAATGGCATCAGAGCCAATAATCAGTCCGATGAGCAGGCTTACTTGAATGGAAGACTTGAGCGTTTCGAAGATCATTTCCGGCGGTGTGAATAAACTCAGTTCGAAATTGGTCGCCAGGACAAACGTTTGGATTCCGAGCAAAACGCTGTAGGCGAGAATGAGATAGAGAGCCTTGCCTCCCAGCCAGAGATCGGCGAGTTCACTTGTAAGTATGATCCGCCAGGCGGGCACCGCCGGATTCCAGGATTCGATCCTCGTATTGCCGACTGGCTGCATTGTCATATTTTTCATTCGAAATTCTCCTAATAAAAAAATAACTTATCGTTGTCTCGCGTCTATGCGGAGCCGTGAACCCGCATAAAGGAGGAGCAGCAATACCATCAAGCCGGCAAAGACTTCCGGTGTTCTCAGCCAGATCTCGTATTGGGAGAAGGGCCGGTTATTCACCAGGATTTTCTCCAAAAATTCATTCATGCCCTCCAATGGGTTCATTCTTTGGAAGAACTTTGCTACAAAGCCTCTCACGGTTTTGGCGGGCCAGCTGCTGGGTAAGAGAATAATGAGATAGATGCCCAGACTCACGAAGAAGCTGACTCGGTTGGAGTTCGACCAGAAACTGACCAGCATTCCCAATCCGGTGAAGCCGATGGCAAGCAAGGTCCCTGCGATACCGCCCCAATAGAGGGATTGCCCGAAAACCGGGTCTCCCTGCGCCAGCATGCTTAGAAAAGGAATGGCAATGAGCAGGGCAATGGGCCAGGGAGAAAGCCCAGCCAGGAATTTGCCGATAATGATTTGTCTTCGGCTCGCCGGCGTGAGCAGAAGTGCTTCGAGCGTACCTCGTTCCCGTTCTCCGCTGATGCTGTCTGCGCCGATGATTATGCCAATAAGTCCGCCGAGGTAGAAAACGACTTGCAGGGCAGCGAATACCATTTCCTTTGGGGGAATCAGGCTCGTTTCACTTGTCTTCACCTGTGCGTACGATTGGAACCCAAGAAACAGGCTGTAAGCCAGAATCAGGTACAAGGCTTTTCCGCCAATCCACAGATCAGCGAGTTCCCTGATGAACATCAGCCACCAGACGGGTAACCCTCGACTTGAGGACTCTGCCCGGCGTTGGCTCGCAGCTTGCTTTTCATTCAGGCGGGCGGTTGTGTCGCTCATTTGATCGCCTCCTCGGTCAGGTGCATAAAGACATCCTGTAACTTACCACCTTCGGCTTCAAAACTCAGAATAGGGATCTTTGCGCGGATAAGCGCGCCTAGGATATTATTGTTGATCAAATGGGACTTGGGTGTGTTCCCATTGGCAGATTCGACGAGTTCGATGCGCAACCAGCCCTCCATCTCGCCGATCGGGCTGACTTTCACGACATTGGGCATGGCAGCCTTCAAAGCTTGTTTTGCCTTGGTGACCGATTCAGCCGGAACCTGGACCCGCAGCGCGTTTTGCAAGACGATGTTTTGCTGGGTTCGTCCAATAATCTCAGCTACGGTGCCTCGGGCGACGATCTGGCCAGCATTCAGGATGACAACGTCATCACAAACATTTTCGATCTCTGAAAGCAGGTGACTGCACAAGACCACCCCGGTGTCCCGTTCGCGTGCGATGTGCTGGATCAGTTCGAGCAATTCCTGCTGCCCGCGCGGGTCGAGCCCTAGTGTCGGTTCATCGAGAAAAACGACCACGGGATCGTTGACAAGGGCGCGTGCAATTCCGATCCTTTGTCTCATGCCGTGACTGTAGGTGCCGATCAGGGACTTTCCTCTTTTTTGCAATCCGACATCTTCGAGCAGGGTCATGGCGTATTCCCTGGCATTGGCAGTTGTTCGGCCATAGAGTTGACCAAAGAAAGTAAGATATTCGATGCCGGTCATCTGCCTCGGAAAGCCAAGGTTTTCGGGAAGAACGCCGATCCTGCGGCGGATTTGATCAGGATGATCGGAACTGATGCCGTCCACAACAAAACTGCCTGATTCAGGCTCCATCATTGTTGTGAGAATACGGATTGATGTTGTTTTCCCTGCCCCATTGGGACCGAGAAAGCCTAGAATACGCCCTGCCTTCAAAGAGAAGGATAATCCCTGAAGCGCATGCCGGGGTCCATAGGATTTTCGCAGGTCTTCAGCCACCAATACTTCTGGCTGAGAGATTGAAGACTTGGTATCACTTTTTTTAGTCATGGTTGGAATCTCCTTTTAGCAAACCTTTATACCATATCAAGTATTTCTTCAATTAATCGTCTGCGGCGACTGGAAGATCAGCGCCTGTAAATGGCTGTAACTCAAGGTCCGCTTCAGGGTTAGCGCCAAACTGCAAATACAAAGTGGGCACGACAAACAGGCTGAGCAAGGTTGAAGTGACCAGACCGCCCAGGATCACAACCGTCATAGGGCGAACGATCTCAAGTCCCGGGATATCACCCAGGAACAGTGAAGGCAACAGTACCAGTGCTGTGGCGAATGCCGCTGTTAGGATTGGTACAGTCCGCTCACGTGATTCCTGTCGTACCAGTCCTTCTCCAAATGTTTTTCCATCAAATTTCTCCAAATGCTGATAATGATGGATGAGCACAATACTATTGCGCACCGCAATCCCAAATAGCGCCAGGAAACCGATCAGCGAACCGATGGAGAGGGTACTGCCCGTTGCAAATACTGCCAACAGGCCGCCCGCCAGCGCCAATGGCAAAGTTAGGGATGAGGCTAATGCCAGGCGCCAACTCCGGTAGGCTGATTGCAGGATGAGGAAAATCCCAAGTACAGCAGCAACGACAAAAGTGAACATGCGGGTCTGGGCGGCTTGCCGCTCTGCATAATCGCTAAGCACCTCGGCATGATATTCGAGCGGGAGCGGGATTTGCAGGAGACGGCTCTTGATATCGCTTGCGACAGCGCTCAGACTGCGTCCTTGCACATCGGCAGTAATATCAACGTAACGCTTCACGCCCTCATGCTTAATCACGGTGGGGACCGGGACAATACGCACATCGGCGACATCACCCAAACGCACCTGTTCGCCACTGGGTGTATTAATCAATAACTCGCGGATACTGGTCAGGCTGTTACGCGTTTCGGGTGTTCCCCATACCACCACGTCGAACACCTTCTGTTCCTCGAAAAGACTGCCGACTTGAATGCCTGACATCACAGTAGCTGCTGCGCGACGTACATCGCCGGGCTTGATGCCATATTTTTGAGCCTTGGCAATATCCACATCGATTTCCAGGGTCGGCTCTTCAACCGGAAGCGCCGCGTTCAAAGCGGTGATACCTGTAATCCCCGTAAGCGCCTTCTTCACCTCTTCTGCCTGAATGCGCAGAACCTTCAATGTATCGCCATAGATACGCACGGTAACAGAGTTGTTTGGTTTTGATACAACCCCGCTGGTCTGCTCTTGCAGATAGGTCTGAACCTCAGATTGGAACCCAGGATAGCCATTAACTACTTCTCGAATAGCAGTCACCGTCCTATCATAATCGGCCGCAGGATCAATGCTGACCCACAACTCACTCGAATTGACATTGACCACCTGATCCCCAAACACGGCGCGCCCCACATGAGCGCCAACATCCTGGATGCCTGGAAGGGCCCGCAACTCACTGCTGACGCGAGCCACGATGCGGCTCATCTCCGGCTGTGACGTTCCGGGCGCGCCATTCAAGTGGATCAACAAATCGCGCTCCTTGAATGATGGAAGCAGTGACTGGTTGAGGGATGGCAAAATGAAGAGACTAGCCAATACGATAATGGATACAATGGATACAACGAAGAAAACCAGACGCGGTCTTTGAATGGTCCTCGCCAGTACACGTTCATAGGAGGACTGGATTCGGCCGGAGAGTGGAGAGACGCGCGGTTCCTTCATTCCATGCCTTAAGAGAAGCAAACACAGCGCCTGTGCGGCAGTGAGGACGACCAGCGGCGAAGCAACCACAGCCACTGCATAGGAAACTGCCAGCGGCTGAAAAAATGTGCCCGAGACCCCGCCTATGAAGAAGATCGGCAATGCGGCCAGCATGACGATTATGGTGGCGTAAATAATGGGACGGCGCACCTCAAGCGAAGCCTCAAGCATGATATTCAGGGCTGATTTGGTGGTTCCGTCCTTGCGATGTTGCCGCAGATGCCGCCTGATGTTTTCAGTGTCGACGATCGCGTCATCAACCAATATAGTGAGCGCCATGAGCAGTCCGGCCAGCACGATCGCATTCATCGTTGCCCCACGCGCGTAGAGTACCAGCCCGGTGGCCGTTATAGATAGCAATATCGATATGATGCTGATCAGCGCACTGCGCCACTCGAAGAGCCACGCGCCGAGAACCAAAACCAGCAGAACGAAACCGAAAAGAAGCGCGGTGCTGAAGTTGATTACCGACCGTTCGATAAATTCCGCGGGACGAAAGATCGAGGAGTTCATCTCCAGCCCGGACAAGCCCGGACTTAACGCTGCGAGTGTATCTTCAACCCCCCGCGTCACTTCCAAGGTGTTCGCGCCCGGAAATTTTTCCACGACGAGCAAAAGGCTGGAGCTATCGTTAATGACAGCGTCCCCGATCAACGGTTGGTGATCTTCCACCACCGTGGCAACGTCACCCAAAAGCAGTGATGCCGCGCCCTCTACAGGCACCTGAGCCAGATCTTCTGCTGAAACGATCGGCGAGAGATGCCAGATACCAAGCCTTTGTTGAGGGGTATCAATAAACCCTCCAGTACCGGGTGTTGATGCTTCCAAAAAGCTTAATGACGAAACCCATAGTGCATTCCCGGTGGTTTCAAGAACTTGCTCAAGCGAAACGCCCTGCGCCTGCAGATGTTCCGGGTCCACTTGCACTTGCAATTGCCGATCTCGATTTCCCCAGATCGCCACATTCGCCACTCCAGGCACGCCCATTAAGCGCGGACCAATTGTCCAGCGTGCAAGCACAGACATCTGAATTAAGGAGAGTTCCTTTGAGGAAAGTCCTACGATCATAAACCGGCTTGTCGACGATAGGGGCTGGAGCATCGTGGGCGGTTTCGAAACATGAGGCAAGGCAAATGCCTGCGCAAGGCGTTCTGCTACCATCTGCCGGGCGCGGACAAGGTCGGTTCCAGGCTCGAAGGTGAGGACGATTGAAGATAACCCGGTAACCGATTCGGAGCGGATGGTGTCGAGCCATGGCACTCCGTTAAGCAAATCCTGCTCCATCCCAAGCGTGATCAATTGTTCCACTTCTTCCGCGGAAAGTCCGAGAGCCTCGGTTCGAATCTCCACATACGGAGGCGAGAATTCGGGCAGGATGTCTACAGGCATTTCCCGAAGCTGGACAATGCCGAAGACCATCAGCGCCGCGGCGAGGATAACTATCAAATATCGAAGCCGCATACTCGATTCAATAATCCAACGCATAACAAATACCTCCTCGCAAAATAAATTTGGAATATTGGCAATCTCGTTGTAATTGCCGAGATATAAAAGAGAGCAAAATAGGACATACGACAATTTTGCTCTCAAACTAATGATAGCAGGGCGTTCTTAATGAGCGCTATATGAATTCTTAATATTTGCTTAAGAAATTGGAACGAGGAAAACCGCCCTGGGAATCGTTAGTGGGGTGCGACATGAGAACATCGAAACATAATCCAGCCGCGTCAGACTGGGCTGCGTGCCACTGACTTTATGGCGTCCAGATCGTGCCGTCGGGCCAGCGGCTTTGAGTCCACTCAATGGGAGGGATGCTGATCGGATACTTTGCTGCTTTTTTTTCATCAATGTCAATGCCTAAACCGGGTTGGTCATTAGGCCACAAATATCCATTGTGTAATTCAGGGATGCCGGGGAAAACTTCCTTTAGCGGCTCACCAAAATAAATCATTTCCTGGATACCAAAATTATGGCAAGCCAGGTCAAGATGCAGATTAGCCGCGTGACCCACGGGCGATGTATCACCGGGACCATGCCAGGCGGTGCGGACACCGAACGATTCACACAAGGAGGCAAGTTTGCGCGCGGGAGTGATTCCGCCCAGTTGTGAGATGTGAGCGCGGATGAAATCAATCAACTGTTCGGCAATGAGCAAACGCCATTCCAATGGGTTGTTATGTAATTCGCCCATCGCAATCGGTGTGGCGCACTGGACACGCAAGCGGCGGAACCATTCAATCTGATCAGGCGCGAGCGGATCTTCGAGGAAGAACAAACGATATGGCTCCAGAGCCTTCGCCATGCGAATCGCGTCAATGGGCGTCAGGCGTTCGTGAATGTCGTGCAATAAGAACAAGTCAAAGCCAATCTTGTTGCGGACATATTCAAACAGCGGCGGGATTGAGCGCGCATACCAATCCGGGTCGTAATACGCGCCAGGGAAGTTGCTCTGAATATTATCCATGGTCTTCATGCGATGCGTAGCTTGCGGGGCTTTTTTACTGGGTCGCGTGTTCTTCTTGTTCAAGTCTTTCACGCGCCCGCCGTAACCGCCCATTTGCAGGCGTACTGCCAGCGCGCCCTCGGCTTGATATTTGAGAACGTTATCCAACACTTCTTTGGGCTCGCGCCCATCAGCATGACGGTAGACCATTGCCGCCTCGCGACACTTGCCACCCAACAAGTCATAGACAGGCATATTCGCCACTTTGCCCTTGATATCCCATAACGCCTCATCCACACCGCTGATGGCGTTGTTCAACACGGGTCCATTGCGCCAATATGAATTGACATACATCATATGCCAAAGGTCTTCTATGTTTCCAGGATTGCGACCCTTCAATAATGGAGCGAGATACTCCTCTACTGCTTTGGCAACCAGCGTCGGGCGTTGAGTGAACGTAGCGCAACCCACGCCGTAAAGACCTGGCTGGTCAGTTTCAACTTTTACGATGATAAGCGCAATGCCGTCGGGTGCGGTGAGAATGGGTTTCACATTGGTAATTTTCATATGATTGTCCTTTTGAAAAGATAGGCATTACAAGTCCTTCGTCTCACTCCCCACTGCGTCCAACCGCTCCCACATCTCTTCAGGGATTGGATGGCGCGCGAAGTCGAGCGTTTGAGCGATGCGTTCAGGACGGGTCATTCCTGCGACCGTTGACGTGATACGCGGATCGCGCATGGAAAACTGAAGCGCGGCGGCGGCAAGCGGAACTTTGTATTCGTCACAGATCGCTTTCATCTGCCGGGCGCGTTGAAGCGTCACAGCATCTGCCTCACGATAGGCGTAACGCGGAAAATCCTCCGGACCGCGCGACAAAATTCCTCCACCGTATGGCGCGGCGTTGAGGATTGCCAACCCGCGCTGCGTTGCGAGTTGAAACAATGGTCCAGCAGCGCGGTTCAACAAGGTATAACGATTGTGCGTCAGCACTGCTTCAAACGCGCCCGTCTCGATATAACGAATCATCAAGTCAATTGGTCCGCCCGCCACGCCAATATACCCGATGACACCCTGCTCTTTATAACGCAACATCACTTCCACTGCGCCGCCGGGCTGCATAATGTTCTCAAACGTAGTGACTTCGGGATCATGCAAAAAGACAATTTGAAGCCGATCGAGGCCGAGCAACTTGAGGCTGCGTTCGACCGAGCGCCGCGTCTGTTCGCCGCTAAAATCGCCTGTCTTGGCGTCGCGGTCCACCTTGGTCGCCAAGACGTAATCGTCGGGCAGTCCGTTCAGTTCGTGCAAAACAATTCCGATTCTGCGTTCGCTCTCGCCATCGCCATAGCCCGCCGCCGTATCGAGATAACGGATCGGCGACTGAAATGCGGCGCGTAACGTTGCCAGCGCCTGTTCTTCACTCACATCATAACCAAACACATCCGGCATACTGCTCAAACCAGAACAGCCAACACATAGCGGAGTGACACTCAAGTCCGTTCCACCGAACTGACGGAGGGGCAGTGGGTCAGTCATCATTTCAATCATTCTCCAAAAGCTCCAGAACCGTTCCCAGTTGGGCGACGCCATCAAGATACGCATATCGTCCCCCAGTATATTCCCCGCGCTGCACCAGCGGCACGCCTTTTGAGTCCAAGTACGCGATTTTTTCCTGCATACCTTCGATTTCGAACGCGATGTGATGCAAACTATCGCCGTGTTGATCGAGTTGATCCTTCCATGTGCTGGGCCCATCAATGGGTTCGATCAGCTCTACATCCAACTGCCCCATGTGAAAGAAGGCAAGCCTGGCGCGCGCAGTCGTTAGTTCGCCATTGTATTCTGCCTGTGTTTTGTCCACCGTATCGGTGATGATGATGTTCGGCATGGGCAGGCCGAGAATTTCAGACCAAGCGCGCGCTTTCGTTTTAATATCGCGCACAATGATTCCGACCTGGGTGACTTTATTGTTTCCGAGTGTTGGCTCTGTCATTTGATTTCTCCTCATATTTTTCTATGACCACAATCGGTCCCAACTTTTTTCCGAATCCCATTGAGGGGTCGGCTCGAAGAAGCCGCGATCTTCGGGGGCAAGATGTTCCTTCACAGCCTCCTCATTGAGAGTAAAACCAAGACCCGGCGTGTCGGGAACTGGAATATATCCATTTTGAATGATCGGCTTCGGCAAGCCATCAATGAAATCACCCCAGAACGGCACATCATTGAAATGATGTTCGAGCGCGATGAAATTCTCCGTCGCGGCGGCACAGTGAACAGCAGCCATTGTACTTATCGGCGTACCTGCCATGTGCAATGCCATGCTAACACCGTATTCTTGCGCGAGGTCGCCGATCTTTTTTGTTTCGAGAATCCCGCCGCTGGTGGCAAGGTCGGGATGAATCACATTGACTGCATGCGCTTGCAACAGAGGCATGAAGCCCTCTTTCAAATAAATATCCTCGCCTGCGCAAACGGGAGTCTTGAGCGCGCGTTCCATCTGCACCCATTGATCGGTAAATTGCCAGGGCACCATATCTTCAACCCAGGCGAGGTTGTATGGTTCGAGTGCTTCGCCCAAACGAATGCAATCATCCACGCCAATGTGACCGAAATGATCGGCGGCAATTGGCACTTCATAACCCACCACGGCACGCACTTGCTCTACATACGCTCGCAACATCTGGATGCCCTTGGGCGTGAGGCGGACGTGCGTATATGGGTGTTGAATGCTGTTGATATCGAGCATTCGATCCAGTTGTGTCCCATCGTTTACGTTCAACATTCCAGCGGGATAAGTGAGCGCATCTTTGACGCCGATCAGAGGTTGAATGCTGACATCCATTTTGAGCATGGTGAATCCGCGCGCCAGCCGCTCCTTAAGTTTATGCCCCATCGCCTCACCCGTAGGTTCGTTGGGCGTATCACAATACATGCGGATGGCGTCACGGAATTTTCCGCCGGCAAGAACATACGCCGGAACGCCATACGCCTTGCCCGCCAGATCCATCAACGCCATTTCGATTCCGCATACGCCTCCGCCCTGCCGCGCGTGATGACCGAACTGCTTGATCTTACGAAAGACTTTGTCCACATTGCATGGGTTTTCACCAAGCAGGCGGCTCTTGAGCATTAACGCATACGTCTTGTTCGCGCCATCGCGCACTTCGCCATAGCCGCTCAAGCCTTGATTTGTATCAATGCGGATAATGGGGAACCGCCATCCCTCCCAGCCGACAGTTGCCGCACGCACATCTGTAATCTTTAACTCGCCGGGACGTGAATACTGCTTAACGTGATCTTCGGGTCGCGCGTTCATTTGCTGTTTGCCTTTCGCCATGCAAGGAAATCAGCTTCGATATCTTCGCGCCAGGGTGACACGTCAATCTCGCCGCTGGTGTATTTGCCTTCCGCAATTCGCATCTTGCCAAATTCATCGCGCACGCGGATCGCTTCGCTCGCCTCGACGACCTCCTGAACAAGATGCGGGGGGATGAACATGACCCCGGTCGGCGTGCCCAGCACCACGTCACCGGGCAGAACCGTCACGCCTCCGATCTTGACCGGGATGTTGATCCCCTC
>CAZIYY010000019.1:29285-42308 GCA_964543585.1 uncultured Anaerolinea sp.
CCAGGGTTTCATCCGCAATCGCCGTTGGATGTGGGGCGCGCATGAAAAAGTTGACTTCGGTCAGCGTTACGAGTCCGGGCAGATCGCGGATGGCGCCATCCACCACCAACCCGGCACGGGTGCGGGTGCGGACAGCAGTGCCGAGGTTATCGCCTACGATGGTTCCGTTTTCGATCTTGCCGCGCAAATCCACCACCATCATATCGTCAAGTTGAAGCGTTTCAATGATCCATGAATTTTGCCCGCCGATCTTCCCGCGTCCCTCCGCGGTGCCTGCCTGTTGAATCGCATCGTGATAGTCGGGGCGGTGCGGTAAAAAGGATGCAGTCACCGCCCGACCGACAAGCACCGTGCCAGGATGTGTTTGCATAAAGCCACTCTCGAACTGGCGATGATAACCGTGATTATGCAAAACAGCCCAGGCTTCCTCCATGTTGACCAGTTTCATGCGTTCAAGCAAATCCTCCGGCACGCGCGGACGCCCGTCGGGAAAGCGATCAAAAGGATTGAGTTTGGTAAGATGGATCAGGTCTTCTCGTGCAGGCTGAATGTGCATGTGAGGTTCTCCAGTTTCGATTTGTTATTGCGACCATGAGGTTGGAAGACGATCCCAACGATGAGCGCGCAGTTTTTGGATCAAATCAGGCGATAGACCGCCCGCATCACTGGTGGCGATGTTCATTTCGGTATTTTTGAGTTTCCGCATTCCTGGAATAATTGTGCTGACATCGGGATTTGCCAAAATAAATCGCAATGCCATTTCGGGCATCGTCATACCAGATGGTATTGTAGGGCGCAACGCCTCAGCCCGTTCAACACTGGCTTTGAGATTTTCCGGTACGAAGTAACTGTTGCGCCAATCACCTTTGGGCCATTGGCTATCGAGGGTCAGGGTTCCGGTTAAGGTACCTTCATCAAAAGGCACGCGGGCAATGACCGCAATATTCAGCTCGCGGCAAACGGGAAACAATTCATCCTCAGGGTTCTGATCGAAGATGTTGTAGATCACCTGGACGGCATCAATCACGCCCGTGCGTAAAGCCTTGATTGCGTTGGCGGGTTCCCAGCGGTCAATGCTGATACCTGCCGCGAGAATCAACCGCTCACGTTTAAGATCGTCGAGTGCGCGCTGCCAGCGTTCATCTTCTGCCCAACTATCATCCCAGGTATGGAACTGGATCAAGTCCATCTGACTCAACCCTAAATTTTTCAAACTATTCTCCACGTATTTCTGAATGTGGTCAGGCGGGTAGCAATCGTCGAGAGAGTATTCTGGCTCGGCGGGCCATTTGAAATTCTTTGGCGGAATCTTGCTTGCCACGTACAGTTTTTTATCCGGGTGTGCGCGCACGAGTTGACCTAAAAGTTGTTCGCTGTGACCCTTGCCGTAGCCCCATGCCGTATCAAAGAAATTACAGCCAAGTTCAACTGCGCGATGAAGCGACTTCAACGACTCTTCATCATCCGAGCCGCTCCACCCAGCCAGACCCCACATGCCATAACCAATGTCGCTGACCTGCCAACCTGTCCTTCCAAAAGTTCGATATTGCATTTACCATCTCCTTTACTATGAGGGTGACGGTCACTTGCGAAGTGGCTGTCACCTGTTATTTATTATTGATCGTGTTTCCAGCCCAGCAACCGTTCCGCCTTGCTGCAATCAAAGAAACTTTTACAGCCGCTCAAGTCACCGCGCACCGGCACATCGGGGAAGAATTTTTGTTTCAGTTCGAGTGAGGGTATATCTGTGACAGTATCAGGCGCGGCAATGTAAAAAACCTCATGCCCATTGAAGTCGGCGGTAAGCGAGAGCAGGCAGGCGCGCGCCGCAGCCTCGAAGCGGGTATATGCCCACAAATTTTTTGCCGCCGCCCTGGTCTGGCTGTGGCTTTTGGCTTGCACCGCAGTAGCGCGTTCCGGCACGACCCAATGGAAGCGCATACTTGAAATAACCATGTTCTCATAACGCCGCGCAAACGAGTTGCCTTGTTCTTCGCAAATCCATTTCGACAGGCTGTATGGATCCTCGTTATACGTGGGATGTTCTTCATCCAGCGGAAAATAATCGAAACGCGGCCAGCGGCTATAACCAAGTCCGGTTGCATTTACGCTCGAAGCCTGACACACTCTGTTGATGCCCAATTCTGTCGCGGCGCGTAAAATATTGTAGCTGCCCGTCACGTTGTTGTTGTGTACTTCATAATCTGAATGACGACCCGGCGCGGGAATTGCCGCCATGTGAATGAGAGCGTCGCAACCCCGCAAAGCATTTTCCATTGCGGTGTAATCTGCAATATCAGCTTGAATGAAAGCGGCGTTGGATGGCTTTGAATTATTGCCCGGGTTCATGCGGTCAATACACACAAGATTGTGCCCTTGCGCCAACGCCATTTCGACAACGGCTTTACCAATGCCGCCGCTACTTCCGGTTATGGCCATCTTCATGACGCCTTCGAGTCCGATGACAGCGCAGGAAAATACGCGGGCAGGCATTTGAGAAGTGTAGACGAGGTGGAAGGAAAAGCCAAACAAAAGATCCCTTGCGAGGTCTATTGTTTTTGTGGTGTAAGTTTCAACCTTTGAGCGGGCAAGCCAGCAAGCCTCGCAGGAAGTACCGCCCGAGGAAGATTGTAAACCAGTACCGTGAGAAGCGCGGCAAGCAGGTTTCGGCTAAGTCTTGAAGCGAACTTTGTGACGGCCCTCACTCTGATCGGACCAAAAGGTGAACAGGGGGTTGTTTTTCCAGTAGATGCTTTTATGACCACCTTCCTCAGGGCATCTCATCGCTTCCTTCCGCCCCTCAACCTGCCCACAAAAACTATACGCGTTTCATCCCGACAACGTATTGTCGAATGTTGGAATATTATCTGGCGCTGCGACGCGTCGCCACATCAAAAATAACGGCAAGAGCAAGCACTGCGCCCCGGACAATGTACTGGGAGGAAATGTCTATGCCCATGAGGTTCATGCCGCTTGTAAGTGAGATATATACCAGCGCGCCGATAAGCGAGCCCATTACATTGCCCACGCCACCCGCCGCCGATACACCGCCGATATAGGCGGCCGCGATGGAATCCAATTCAAACAGAGTACCTGCGGTGGTGGTGGCGGACTGCAAACGGGATGCAAATAATATGCCGGATAATGCAGAGAGCATACCCATCGAACCAAAGACCACATAGGTTATTTTTTTTACGTTGATACCGCTGAGTTGAGCCGCTTCGGGATTTCCGCCGATTGCATAAATATGCCTGCCGAGAACCGTTTGCGACATGATGAAATGATAAACGCCCACAACGATCAGGACAACGACGACAGTCCATGAGAGACCGTTGTAGCCTGCCAGAATCCATGTAACGAGTCCCATCAAAACGGAAGCAAAAATCAACTTGAGGACGAATATATTCATCGGCAGGACTTCAAAGTTATAAGTCTGTTTCTTTTTGCGCGCACTGATATCGTTTTGGATATAAAGGATGATGGCGATCAGCCCTAGAAGAAGTGTGAGTTTATGCACTTCGGGCAAAATCGTTATGCCAGGAATATCGGGAATATTCCCATTGCCGATGGCATTAAAAGTGTCGTCTGGGATAATGATCGTGCCTGTCTTCAAAGTGACAAGTAGCAACGCGCCTCTGTAAATCAACCATCCCGCAAGGGACGCGACAAAAGACGGAATGCCCAACTGCGCCACTGGGAAAGCAGTGATAAGCCCTGCAATAATTCCGAGTATCAACACAAACGGTATGGCCACATAGACTGGCAGATGCCAGGAGACCATCGCAATTGCCGCCACCGCGCCAAGGAAGCCTGCCAGAAAACCAACGGACAGGTCAATATGCCTGATGATAATGATCAGGGTCATACCGACTGCCAATACCGCGATATAGCCCGCCTGGTTCAGGAGGTTGCTTATGTTTCGGGATGAAATGAAGAGACCATCTGTCGTGGCTGAAAAGATCGTGGTGATAATGAAGAGCGCGATGAACATGCCGTAGTCACGGATATTCTGCCCCAGTACTTTTCGTAGATCGTTGAAAAAAGACATCCGAGCCTCCTCAATTTGTTGCCAGGTGCATGATTTTTTCCTGCGTGGCTTCCCCGATCGGAAGTTCACCAGCGATTCTGCCTGAGGCGACGATGTACACCCTGTCGCTCATTCCCAGCACTTCGGGTAATTCAGAAGATATCATGATGATGCTCATCCCCTCCTGCACCAGCCGCGTCATAATTGTATAAATTTCAAATTTTGCGCCGACGTCAATTCCGCGCGTTGGCTCATCCAAAATCAATAAATCGGGTTTGACAAACAACCACTTTGCCACGGATACTTTCTGCTGGTTGCCGCCGCTTAAATTTATTACCTTCTGCTCAACAGTTGGGGTTTTGATATTGAGGGAACCCTTGTATTCGTTCGCAACTTTCACTTCGGCGTTATTGTTAACCACACCGCGGTTGGATATCTCCCTCAAATTGGCGAGGGTGATATTTTGCTTTACATCCTGAATCAGGATCAAGCCGTCGCCTTTCCTATCCTCAGTGACGTAAGCCACGCCCGCGGCTATCGCTTCCTGCGGATGACTGAATTGTCTGCGCTTACCATTGACGTACATCTCGCCATTGATTTGATAGCCATCCGGATTCCCGAACAAACTCAAGGCGAGTTCCGTGCGTCCCGATCCCATCAAGCCTGCGAAGCCCACGATTTCCCCTTTCTTTACATTGACATTTACTTTTTTTAGAATTTGTCTTCCGAGCGAGGGGTCGTAAGCTGACCAGTCTTTAATCTCAAGCACAACATCTTCAGATCGTTTATGTTCTCTCTTCGGAAAGATGTTATCAATTTCACGCCCAACCATGTGCTTGATAAGAATGCTTTCAGACACTTCGCCTTTTTTGGCGTCCAGTGTGCAAACGGTTTTGCCGTCGCGCAGTACAGTGACTGTATCGGCAATCTCGATCACTTCCTTCAACTTGTGAGATATCAAAACACAGGTGACGCCGTGATTCTTGAGATCACGCAGAAGGTTCAACAGGTTTTCGCTATCACCCTCGTTCAATGCGGCAGTGGGCTCATCCAATATCAGTAATTTGACATCCTTGCTTAGAGCTTTTGCAATTTCCACCAACTGTTGTTTTCCCACGCCCAGTTCTTTGACCTTTACTGCGGGATTCACATCGAGCCTGACTGTCTTGAGCATTTTGTCGGCTCGCTTGATGGTCTCATTCCAGTCAACCCTGAATCCATTTGTTATTTCGTGGCCCAGAAATATATTTTCATAGACAGCCATTTCGGGAACAAGCGCCAGCTCCTGATAAATAATGGAAATGCCGGCTTTTTCGCTGTCGCTAATGCCCCTGAATTTCTGCACTGCCCCCCCGAAAAGAATGTCACCATCGTAATTGCCATGCGGATATACCCCGCTCAAGACTTTCATCAAAGTGGATTTGCCCGCGCCGTTCTCTCCAACGAGACAATGGATCTCGCCTTCAGCCACTCGAAAGCTGACATTGTTCAAAGCTTTTACACCGGGGAATTCCTTGGTGATGTTTTTCATTTCCAGAATAGATGTATTCATAACGACTCCGGCTCCATATCATGAAGAGAATACACAGGAATTATATAGGAGGTCATTGCATCTTTGAAGATGGTCATCGACTGCCTGTCATCAATGATGGTTTAGCCTTTGAGTGCTCCAGCCATCAAGCCGCGCAGAAAGAAACGACCCAGGAAAATATATACGAGCAAGGTCGGCAGCGCGGCCAGCAATGTAGCTGCCATCAAAACATTCCACTGCACAAGCTGACTGCCTGCCAAATTGTTGAGCGCCACTGTTACGGGCCAGTGGGATTGATTGGTGAGGATAATTGCAAAGAGGAATTCGTTCCAAGCTTGCGTGAACTGCCAAATAATCACCACAGCAAAACTCGGCGCGGAGAGTGGGAACATGATATAGCGATAGATGCCCATCAGGCTCGCGCCATCAATGCGCCCGGCCTCGAGTATCTCGGTGCCGATCCCGGCATAGTAGTTGCGGAAAATGAGCGTGGTGATCGGTATGCCATAGATGATGTGCACCAACACCAGGCCCGGAAGGTCTCCATATAACTTAATGAACTGCATGAACTTGACTAGGGGGATCAGGATGCTTTGATACGGAATGAACATCCCAAACAGGATCAGGGAAAAGAGGAAGTTCGAGCCGCGAAATTTCCACTTCGCGAGCAGGTACCCGTTGAACGATCCGAGCAGAGCCGAGAGCAGCGCCTCTGGGATGACCATCGCCAGGCTGTTATTAAGATTAGGAGCAAGTTGCTTGTATCCCGCAATAAAATTATCGAAGTGGATCCCTGCGACTGGCAGCGCCCACATGGTTTTTAGGTCCACCTCGCTGATGGGCTTGAGACCGGTTAGGACTAGCAGGTAAACCGGGAGCAGATAAAAAAGCGCTAAAATGATCAGGATCGCATAAAAAAGGGTCTTGATCGCTGTGCGCTGGTTCATATCTCGGTCTCCGTGCGCATATTCTGGATAAGATACGGCACTACAAGAATCGCCACGCTCACTAGCATCAGGATGCCGATGGCCGCACCCTGTGCATAGTTGGTCCCATCGAATGTCGTCGTCCACATATAGATCCCGGGCACATCGAGGCGGATGTCTTTATTCCCAAGGGCCACGATCAGGTCGAAGATCTTGAGCGACATATGCCCGAGGATGATCACCGCGCTGAGTGTAACTGGTTGGAGCATCGGTAAGATGACGTAACGATAGATCTCGAATTCACTCGCGCCGTCCACCCTGGCTGCTTCCCGTATGTCTTCCGAGATGCTGCGTATGCCGCCCAGGTAGAGCGCCATGGTAAACCCTGATAACTGCCAGACGGCGGGAATCACCGTAAATGCCATCCCCCAAGGCTGCGGTGTGGAGTGCCAGGTGCTGATCAAAAAGTCAAGGTGGAAGTATTGGAAAATTAGGTTGATGCCTGTCAGACGATTGCCTGTGGCGGGATTCATGAGCCAGCCCCAAACCACACCTGACGCGATGAACGAAATGGACATCGGGAAGAGGAAAATCCCCCGGAGGAGCGCCTCACCTTTAAGGTGTTGGTCGAGCAGGATGGCCAATCCCAGGCCGATGATGAGACAGCCAAAAATAAAACCCACGGTGAACACACCAGTGTTACGGACATCAATCAGGAAGCGCGCATCCTGGAAGAGGTAAGTATATTGCCCTAAACCGGCCCAGGTATAATCCGGTCGTAAGCCTTTCCATTGGCTAAGTGAAACTCGAATTGACCAGCCGATAAAACCATAGACAAAAATTCCGACAGCCGTAATGGATGGGAGAAGCAATGCGATCGAAAGATAGGCCTCGTCCGCGAGCATTGACACAATCACTAACACACCACAATAAAAGATCAGCCCGCCTAGCAGAAGACCGATGGATGTAAAGTTCTTTCCGACGATCTCAAGTTGGGTTTTGGTGAGGATAAAGATCGAGGCTGCGCCTAGCAGCATAAGTGCAATTGCCAGAATGAGATCCGGTAAACGAAGCACGAATCTTCGGGACATGTTTCATCTCTCTTTCTCTCTAAACTCTTCCATCAAAAAACTATCTCAATCTTAGTGGGCGAGGTGGTAACTGTCAAGTTCCATGAGCATCGCATGAGGAATCTCGGCGGATTTCAAAATGGGCGGCTCATCGAGCCGCCCATTTCTCAAACCATTCTGAATCTGAAATCGGACTACTTGCAGGCGCCGTCGGACTTGCAAGCCGCAACGAGCGCAGCCTGGAAGTCGGCCACCTTGGTCGGGTCTGCAACGAACACGCCCAGTGCCGTCGCGACCTTGCTGTTCCAGGATGGATTACCGACGACCTCGTGCGTTAAGCTACCAACGACAGTGTTGCTCGACCAATCCTTGGCAGCGTTCTGTGAGTACTCGCTGAACAGGCTTTGGTCGCAGTCGGTGCGGGCGCAGATCGAACCCTTGAGCGGGTTGAAGGCTTCCTGGCCAGCCTTTGAGGCGGCAACGGTCAACCAGGCAGTTGTTGCATCGGCATGCATGGCGTTCGCGGGCATGACAAAGCTATCTGCGAGGAAGAGGAAGAGGCCCTGAGTTCCAGGAGGTGAAACCCAGTCAAAGGCGGTGTGAGGCGCCAAAGCGAGGCCGTTCGGGGCCGCGTTGGCAAAGTAGCCGTAAGCCCAGTCGCCCATAATATTGAAGGCCGCATCACCATTTGTCATCAGCTGGGCAGCGGGCTGCCAGTCAGACAAAGTGTCATGGTCGCTGTTGGCATAGGACAGAGCCTTGGCATAGTTATTCAGTGCCGTGGTAACTTCCGGGCTACTCCAGTCCGCCGTACCATCCCATAGGCCGCTCCAACCATCCGCGCCTAATGTACCGAGCATGACGTTCTCAAAGAGGTGCTCTGCAGTCCACGCAGGACCAAGCGCGAGGCAGGTCTTGCCGGCGGCGACGATCTTATCGCAGGCGGCGAAGAACTCATCGTACGTCTTGAACCCACCCGCCGGAAGCGTGACACCGGCGGCTGAGAGCACGGCCGGGTTGTACCACATGACGTTCGAGCGGTGGATGTTGACCGGCACGCTGTACGGATGGCCGTCCTTGGAAATCAAGGGAACCAGACTCGCGGGAAGCGCTGCAGCAAAGCCGGTTGATTTGAAGAAATCATCAAGTGGCGCAATCTGTGTGGCGTCTGCATAAGCGAAGGTGGCTTCGCCAGCGTGGGCCTGCCAGGAATCGGGGGCATCGCCTGCGGACAGGCGGGTTGCCAAAACAGCCTTCGCGTTCGTACCAGCACCACCGGCTACGGCCGCATTGACAAACTCAATGTTCGGATACTGCGCCTGGAAGATTTTGACCATGGCGGCTAAACCATCAGCTTCGCCAGGGCCAACCCACCACGAGAAAACCTCAACTTCAGTCTTCGCAACAGGTGCGCCGATCTGATCCACGCCGGTGAAATCAGCGGCGGGCCAATAACCGGAATCAATCACGGCTTCCTTGACATTGGCTTGATCAACAGACACCACAGCAGACGGCTTGGCAGGCACATCAATCTTGCCGTTGTTATAGGTGTTGGTCTGCGGAGGGGTTTTGCCCTCAAGATATGCAACCGCCGCGCTAATGGCATCAGCCACCAACGTGCGGACATCCTTCAAGACGGTCATGGATTGCTTGCCATCAATTATGTACTGAACGGAAGCTTCCTCTGCATCCTGACCAGTGACTACATAGCTCTTCACATCCTTATCAGCGCCAAAGGCGTCGGCAATCGCTCGGGCGGTGCCGTCGTTCGGGGCAAGGATGAACACATCGCCCTTGTCGTCAGCGGAAGCGGCGGTGAGGTTGGACTCAGCCAGGCTCTTGGCGGTGTTGAAGTCCCAGTTGGTTGTGACCTGTCCGAGGATCTGGCCCATCTCATCGCGGGTCAAAGTCGCCTTATCCTGCAAGCCAACGGCTTCGCTGGAATTCTTGATCACAAAAGTGTCATCGGCAATCTTGGGTTGCAGAACATTCCATGCGCCCTCGAAGAACAGGAAGGCATTGTTATCGGAAGCCGCGCCCGCATACAAATACAGCGGGTTGCCAGAGCCTGACGCGTGATCAACCAGGTATTGTGCCTGTGCCGCGCCCACCGCGACACTATCAAAGGTGACGTAATAATCAACCGCATCAGTATCGCGGATCAGACGGTCATAAGAAATGACCTTCACGCCTGCGGCACGCGCGGCATCCGCAGCAGCGGCGGCAGCGGTTCCATCCTGCGGGCAGATAATTAGCACCTTAATACCCTTGGTGATCAGGGATTCAACGTTGGCTTTTTCCTTGGCGGAATCACCCTGGCTGAACAGAATCTCCACATCGTAGCCAGCGGCGGTCAGAGCATCCTTGAAGCGGGTCTCATCCTGGATCCAGCGCGGCTCGTCCTTCGTCGGCAAAACGATGCCGACACCAAGCTTGCTCGGCGCTTCGGTTGCAGCTGGACCGCACGCAGAGAGGACAGTTGCGGCGATCACAAAAACAGCCAGCAGGCTATACCAAACTTTTTTAGACATTTTCTACTTCTCCTTTTTGTTGTTATTCGAATTCTTACAAATCATTTGAATACTATTCGCCAGTCTGTTAAAGCATCACCTCCTTCAACAATCAAATTTGGCTTTTAGAAACAAAATGTGAAATATGCTTCGTTTCATAACAATAGGGTTTTCTTGCGCAGGTAATCAACAAAATTACACTTGGATCCCTTGAGACTGGAAGATATAATGGAGAGAGCGGACACACGCCCGCAACCTGCGGGACCTCAGGATTTTGATATCGGCGTATAAGATGCTGGAACAATTTGTTCGGCAAATCTATTATATATCCAAAAACCGCTTTGTCAATAAACGATTTACGCGCTCTGGGCTTTTTCGAACGAGTGATTAGCAAAGAGAAAAACCAAATCAGTGACATTGGTTCCCGTTGGACTGTCTTGATTAAGTCACCCGGAGCCTGAAAAAAGACATACGCATTATTTCTCGACAGGTAATCTGCCGCGCGCAACCCAATCTTGTATAATAACGTCAATAATGGATAAGCAAAAACTACGAATATGTCACCCTGAGGGAGCGGTTTTCAGCGACCGAAGGGTCTCGGACATGGCTGGGTAGAGATGCTTCGGGGCAAAAAGCGCCCCTCAGCATGACAAATTATCGTTATCCATTATTCACGTATAATAAGATGTTAGAGGGTCAACGAGTGCTTTCAATAGGAGCCAAAAGAAATACTGATGTCAGCGCGTTATCATTTTCTCATCGTTGATACGCTGATCTTATATCAAGCCTCGCAGGCGCGCATGAATTCCATGCTAAGATGATATGTTAACCGCCGAAGCGCCGCATTGGAAACGACGCGACAGTCGGTAACGAATTGGTGAAGAAGATTCTATGACACAATTAAATCAATCCCTTTTATTTGCGAGTGGCTATTCTTCTGCTGAACAACCCGGTATTCAATCTTTTCTGTTTGATGAAACATCTGGTGAAATTAAACAGGTTGGTTCATATACAGGCATCAACGCGCCTTCGTTTATTATCGCTCATCCAAATGGACAATGGCTGTATGCAGTGAGTGAAACAGGAAAAGATAGCCATGGCGTTCTTGGCGCAGTTTGGGCGTTCGACGCCAGGACCCTCCAACCTATTAATCAGCAATCCACGCGCGGCGATTGGCCCTGTCATTTGCAGCTCGATGGAATGGGTCGCTGGTTGGTTGCTTCCAATTATGGCACGGGCAACGCAGCAATCTATTCTCTCCAGCCTGATGGTTCACTTGGCGAGATGACGGATTTTGTTCAACATCAGGGTAAAGGACCAAACACTACGCGGCAGGAAGGTCCTCACGCCCATTCATCCATATTCACACCCGATAACCGCTTCGCCATCATCGCTGACTTGGGAATTGATCAACTTGTGATGTATCAACTTGATTCATCAACAGGCAAACTTTTATCACATTCGTGGCTGAACACGTGCCCTGGCGCTGGACCTCGGCATTTGGTTTTCCATCCGAACAGCAAATGGTTGTATGCCGCAAACGAACTCGACAGCACCGTGACGTTATATGATTATGATTCCGCAAACGGCACATTGCTCGAAAGGCAAAGCCTGCCCACGATCCCATCGGACTCGCCAGAGAATACAGTTGCTGATATTCATATCTCAACATCTGGTCAGCGCGTATACGTTTCCAATCGCGGACATAACAGCATTGCAGTCTACGATGTCGGCGCGGATGGCAATCTGACTTTAGTTTCGATTCCTTCATGCGGCGGAAACTGGCCCCGTAATTTCGCGCTCTCGCCTCACGGAAATTTTATGCTCGTGGCAAATCAATATAGTAATGAAGTCTGCATCCTGCCAATAGTCGAAGGGAAGGAAGCGCTTGGCGCGCCTATCTCTCGGGTTACTGTGACGGGCGCTTCATCCATCCAGTTTGTTAATCCATGAGCAATTCAACCCATACACCTCGTTTTGATTTCGTCAGTGTCGGCGAATCCATGCTGCGCCTGAGCGTGCCAACAGGTAGAAGACTGGAAGACACCCGCATGCTCGATATGGAACTCGCGGGCGCAGAAAGCAATGTGAGTGTGGCTTTGGCTCGGCTGGGCTGGCGGACCGGTTGGGTCAGTCGTATGCCTGACCATGCATTGGGTAACGCAATCCTGCGCGCCCTGCGCTCCGATGGCGTGGATGTTTCCGCAGTGAAATGTGTGCCAGATGAACGGCTGGGGACATACTTTATCGAATACGCCACGCCGCCGCGTGCTACCCAGGTCATTTACGACCGCGCGGACTCTGCGGCTTCACACATGACAACGGCTGATATAGATTGGGATTATCTATTAAATACGCGTGTCTTGCATCTCACAGGCATCACGGCCGCGTTGAGTGAAAATTGTTACGCGTTGCTTGAAGAAGCGATTCGGCGCGCCCATGCCGCCGGAGTGATGGTCAGTTTCGATGTGAACTATCGCGCCAAATTATGGACAGCCGAAACCGCGGGCGAAAAACTACGCCCAATGGTCGCTGAGGCTGATGTGTTGTTGTGCAAAGGTGCGGATGCTGCGGCGCTGTTTGGGTGTCAGGGAGAACCGCGTCAATTGATGGCTGACCTGCAATTGCTCACGCGCGCGCCTGCCATCTTCTGCACCTTTGGCGAGCAGGGAGCGGCATTGTTATGCGGCGATGAGTTTTTGACTCAACCCGCGCTTCCCGTTCAAATCATAGACCGCATCGGCAGTGGTGATGCCTTCGCGGCAGGCGTGCTGGATGGCTGGCTCTCGGGTGATACGTTGACCAAGGACTCATCCGCTTTGCACGAGGGCTTGCGGCGTGGAGTCGCTTTGGCAGCGATTGCATTATCGCAATATGGCGACAGGGTTTTATCTTCACGCGCTGAACTACAGTGCCTCTCATAAATAAGTAAAGTTTATCAGATAGGCAATCCTGCTTG
>CAZIYY010000020.1:0-42102 GCA_964543585.1 uncultured Anaerolinea sp.
TTCATTAAGCGAGGAGGAAGCCGCCAGAGGAGTCTGCACACACTCATCAGGGAATCACGCGCAGGCGTTGGCGCTCGCAGCAAAGTTGCGCGGCATCCCTGCGTATATCGTCATGCCAGATAACGCGCCGAAGGTCAAGAAAGACGCGGTGGCGGGATACGGCGGTCAGATCACGTTTTGTGAGCCGACGCTTGAGGCGAGAGAAAGCACATTGGACAGAGTCAGGCTGGATACGCGCGCGAACGTTGTTCATCCTTATGACGATGAACGCGTTATCGCAGGCCAAGGGACTGCCGCGCTCGAATTGTTGGAGGAAGTCCCAGATCCGGATGTGATCATCGCGCCTGTTGGCGGCGGAGGCTTGTTAAGCGGAACTGCAATCGCCGCGACGGAAATCAAAAAGGGAATCCGCGTCATCGCGGGCGAACCCGAAATGGCAGACGATGCGTATCGTTCGATGAAGGCGGGGGCAATTTTCCCATCAGTGAATCCTAGAACGATCGCAGACGGATTATTGACTTCATTAGGAACATTGACCTTTCCCATTATTCAAAAACGTGTGGAGCAGATTGTTACCGTGAGCGAAGCAGGAATTATCGCTTCAATGAAGTTCATTTGGGAACGCGCCAAAATCGTGATCGAGCCATCCGCCGCTGTTGCAGTCAGTGTCTTGTGGGAACGGAAAATTGATTTGCGCGGATTGAAAGTAGGGGTAATATTAAGCGGCGGCAACGTGGATTTGGAAAGACTGCCATGGCAATATTGAAATAGTAAGGGTGACTCTTCAAAGCCGTCATGAAGGATGATAAATCAAGACGGATCGCCCCTGCTCAAATCCCAGGAGCAACCAATGGACGAAAACTCACCCCTCGACGAAAAACTTCCGTACAAAACCCGTCCGCTTTTCTTTCCAAACGGCGCCAGTGTGGAAGAGTTCATCATTCCCGATGAAGACAGGGAAATTGTCCTTGAGCAGTTATATCCGTTTTCGCCGATCCCGAAATTAACGGATGTCGTCTATGACCTGCACGCAGATAAAACATTCGTCGTCAAGGATTTCCGCGTGACTTGGGAACACGGCATGAACTATCTCGTCAGCCCGTATTACCCGGAAAGCAGCGGGACGGTCATTGACTGGGTGGATGAAGATTGGGCGACGGGGGAAGGCGAGGATGAATTTGACGATCTTGATAAATCGGATGATGAGACTGACGATGGTGGTATACCGTTCTAAAAATTTGTTTTTATCGAGATATTCACTCCCTGGCAGTCCTAATCGTGTAAATAATAAGGCACATCAATGATCACACGTTGGAAGCCGAGGCTATGGCGATGATAAAGCAAGGCAGCCTTCAGCAACCATGCGGTTTGATTATGCAACAGTGTCTGCCACCAATGTGCGGAGATAAATTCAGGCAGTACAACAGTAGCTTGTTGACCGTCATTATGTTCCTGGTCGGTTTTATCCAGAAAATCCAACAAAGGCTGGATGACAGAGCGATAAGGGGACAGAATAACGTTTAACGGGATATCAGGCCAGAATCGTTTCCATTTTTCCTGGACCTCCTCTGAATCGCCGGGTTCCAATTCCACGTAAACTGCGGTTACATCATCTGAAATCGTCAGAGCATAACGCATGGCATCCACGGTGCCGCGATGCACTCCGGAGATTGGAACCACCACACGTGGTTCAGTGAGTGGACGTAGCGTGGGCGGCAATCCGTGCATGGTAAGTTGCTCCCGTATGTGTAGGTAATGCCCACGAACACGTAGGAACATGAGCACCAGCAAAGGGATCAAGAATATCGTGATCCATGCTCCCTCGCGAAACTTTGCTATCCCTACTACAAATAAGGTCACACCAGTAGCAAGGGCGCCCACACCATTAGCAATCATCTTGAGTTGCCAATGCGAGCCGCGTTCCCGCCACCAGTGCAATACCATGCCTCCCTGCGATAAAGTAAACGCGAGAAATGCGCCTACCGCAAACAAGGGCACCAACAAATGTGAATCGCCATTAAAGGCAATGATCAAAGCAGCTGCCGCGCCTGCAAGCATAAGAATCCCATTGACGAATACCAACCGATCACCCAGGCCCGTAAACTGCCGCGGCAGAAATCCGTCCTTTGCCAGGATCGACGCAACACGCGGGAAGCCCGCAAAGCTGGTACTTGCGGCAACTGTTAAGATCAATAAGGTCGCCACCTGAATGATCAAATAGAACGGTCCGTTTCCAAGAATACGCCGCGCCAACGCGGACAATATCGTCTCATTTGGACCAGCAATTACAGCCAGGGATTGCGTCAGACCGACGCTTCCCAGAAAGAGAATTCCCATTAACAAGGCCATCACGATCAATGTCTTTCCTGCATTTTCTGCTTCAGGATGTTTGAAAACAGGCACACCATTACTAATGGATTCAATACCTGTCAGAGCGGTACAACCCGTGGCAAATGCATGGAGGAGCAGGAATAATGTCAGAGGCTGAGTGGCAGGAGGCGCAGTAATGGCCAATACTCCGTGGCCATCTCTCCACAAAACAAAGAGTCCATAGACCAACATCGGCAAATAAGTGAGCAGGAAAAGATACACAGGAATGCTCATCAATGTCCCGGTTTCGCGCAACCCGCGCATATTGATGAGCGTAATCAGTCCTAATAAAACTAATGCTATCACCACCCTGTGCGGCCAAAGAAACGGAAACGCCGACGCTATCGCGTCCACTCCAGCCGTTAAACTCACGGCGGCGTTGAGCACATAATCAATCATCAGCGCGCCCGCTGCAATCAGGCCGGGTACGGTCCCAAGATTGCTACGCGCTACAATGTAAGAACCACCGCCTGAGGGATAGGCATGGATTGTCTGGAAGTATGATACTGCCGCGATCATCAGCACAAAGACGATTACCAACCCAATGGGCCAGGCCATGGAAAGCCCAGCGCTGCCCGCGATTAACAGACCCAGATAAATTTCCTGGTTTGCATATGCAATCGAAGAAAGAGCGTCAGGTGAAAATGCCGCGAGCGCTCTGATCTTATTTAGTTTATTGTCATGCAATTGTGCAGTAGGAAGAGGGGGACCAATCAAATAGTATTTTAGCCGGTTAAACATAAAACCTTCTTATCCAGAATGAGATCAGATCAACATCACTTCTACCAGCTCGCCTGCAGATAATCCTGTCGCATCGGGATGGATACGTAAGAGCCCATCGGCAGAGACGAGCGTAAAGATCAAGTTTGATTTGCCAAAGATTGGCTCAGCGGAAAAACCCTCACCCTGCCCCCTCCCGCTAGGAGAGGGTACGAGCTTCACGGGCCACCAATCTTCTCTACCCGCCTGCGATGAAAGGTTAACTGTCAACTTCGCCATCACAGTCGCTCTTGGTTTGGGCAACGCGCCTAATAATTTTTCAATCACTGGCAGGACAAATAAATATCCGTTCACCAACGCGCTCACGGGGTTGCCAGGCAATCCGATGACTGCTTTGCCATTGCACACGCCCAAAATCGTCGGCTTGCCAGGGCGCGTGTTGATTCCATGCACCAACACACCAGGCACGCCCAATGAACGAATTACATCGACAGTCATATCGCGCGTGGATGCGGACGAGCCTGCGGTGATGACTACCACGTCACACTCGGATAGCGCCTTCGCCGCCGCGTCTTTCAACGCCTCAAAATGGTCTGAGAAAACCCCGTAGCGCTTTGCCGCGCCTCCGCTTTTCTCGACGAGCGCGCCGAGTGTATACGAGTTGATGTCGCGCACTTGTCCGGGCCGCGGCGATTGACTTGGGTTTATCACTTCATCGCCAGTTGATATTAATCCGACTCGAATCTTTTTAGCGACGCGAACGGATGTGATTCCCAACGCCAGCAATCCGCCGATTTCCGCGGGACGCATTACGCGGCCGCGAGGCAGGATCAATTGTCCCTGAGCCACATCCTCCCCGACGCGGATGACGTTTTCGCCATCCGCAACCGCGCGGAAGATTTCGATTTCACGTGGAAGACCTCCGAGGTTGTTGGAAACCTCGGAGGTCTGTTGAGTGTATTCCAACATCACCACCGCGTCCGCGCCGTTGGGCAACATGCCGCCCGTGTGGATAGACGCACACTGGCCTGATTGCAATTCAAACGCGGGCGCGTCGCCCATTGGGACTTCACCGATGAGGGTCAGATACGCGGGCAGGGAGTCTGTCGCGCCGAACGTGTCCGGGGCGCGGACGGCGTAGCCGTCAACGGTTGTGCGTTGGAATTCAGGCAATGGATGCGGCGCAAGAATGTCTTCCGCGAGGACGCGGTCCAAAGAGGAGATAACGTCTATTGACTCAGATTCAATTGTCGGCTGGGGAAGATGCGAGATAAGCAGTGCGCGGGCTTCGTCAGGAGGGAGGAGCGTTAAGAACTCGGGCATGGATTAGTCAGGGTCAGGTTAGCGAAGCCAGAAGGTGAGAGTCAAGAAGTAGGTGGTGAGTCCGAAGACAGCCAGGGCAGTGGCGGTGAGGAGAGTCCAGTTTGGAGGTAAACCGAGGGAGATGTTGCGGAGTTGGATGATTTGAAAGAGGGCAAAGGGCAGTGTGAGGAACGCGGGCCAAATCAGCGAAAGTGAAAGACCGAACGCGGGGGACGCCGCGAAAAGCAGATAGGCAAGCAAAACAAAAAGGTGATGCAACGGCACGACGCGTTCCCAACCGAGACGCGTTAGGAAGGTGACGCGGTTGTATTTTTGGTCTGACGCGAAGGACGGGAAGTTCATGACGATGAAATATGCGAAGGCGAGAATTGTGAGCGGGATGGTGAGCGTGAGGAAGCGATGAGTCTCATCCGTTTGAAGAGTGTATGCGAGGGAGGGAAAAATATAAGCCAATTGCGCGGCGAGTAAAAATTCACCGAAGCCGCGGTTGATGAAGCGGAATGGGGGGATCGAGTAGGTGAGAATAAGGAGGATTGATAGGAGAAGAAAGATGAACGATGGAAGAGATAATTGGGTATTGGTAAATAGAACATACGAAATGAATGCAATGACAGTCAGGCAGGCAATGGAGATGTAGAGCGCGTTGTTACGAGTTGTGAGTTGCGTGTGAGGAGTTGCGTTTTCAACGAGAGGTTCGTTGCTGGGTCGAAAGACTTCGGATAAGAGGCTCATGGTTATTTGCGCGAGGAGAATCATCGCGAGTCCCAGCCAGAAGGAATCTGCGCGCAGGGGTTTGCCAAGGTAGTTGGCGAGGCTCGCGCCGAGCGTATATGTGAGCGCGGCGAGGAGGAGGTGGATGGGACGGGAGAGGCGGAGGAAGGGCATGGTAATTAGAGATTGAAGATTATCAATTTACGATTGCTGATTTGCGATTTACGATTGATGAAAGAAGAAAGATGTTTTATTCAAATCCTCTGGTTGAGTAGGGCAAGTGCTTGTTGAGCCCGTACACTTGCACTGGCACGCAAGTGCAGGTGTCGAAACCAGCAATAGAAAGTAAACATGAAATTGGTGGTTTCGATACGCCTTCGGCTATCGCCTCAGGCTACTCAACCACCGAATTATTTTGTTTTATGAGATATTCTTCCAACCTCTCAACTGCCTGCGGGAGATTCTTCCTTCCGAGACCCAAGCGAAAGTGATTTCTCGAATCATCGTATATAGAACCAGGTAAGAGCAAAACTCCTGCTTTCTTGACGAGGTTATCGCAAAAGTCTTCGATGTCGCCTTTGAGCAAGCGCGGGAAAGCCATGGAGCCTGCAGCGGGACGAACCCATGAGAATTTATCTGCGTGGCGTGAGAAGAACTCACCCATCACAGTCAGGTTGTGTTTGATGATACCGAGATTGCGCTCTGAAAGTTTCTCCCGATTCCGCATGGCGACTTCAGCAAGAAATTCGCTGGGCGCGGAGTTGCAGATGGTGGTGTAATCTTTGAGTCCAGCCATATTTTGATAAATCTTTTTGTTCTTTGTGGCAATCCATCCGATACGCAGACCAGCGAGTCCATACGTTTTGGATGTGACGCCAAGTGATACGGCGTGGTCTCCCAAATCACACGCGGCGGGGAGACGCGTCGCAGGGTCATATTCTGATTCGCGATAGACCTCATCAGAGAACAAGAGCAGGTTATTGTCCTGAGCAAATTTATTCACGGCGTCAAAGTCCGTGCGCGACATCAGATAGCCTGTCGGGTTGTGCGGTGTGTTGATGATAATGGCTTTGGTATTCGTCCGTATGAGCTGACGGAGTTCGTCCAAGTCCAACGCCCAGTTGTTTTCTTCACGCGCCGTCCAGGGACTCACGTCACAGCCTGCGGCGCGCGCAACTTCCGCGAGGGATTGATATCCAGGCGAATGGACGATGACATGGTCGCCTTTTTTGAATGCAGTATTGATGAAAATAAAAATTGCTTCTTCCGCGCCCGTGTGAACGAGGATATCTTCGGGCTGAAGCGTTTCGTAGAGTTTGCATATCTCCTTACGAAGCGCAGGGCTTCCCTGTGATTCAGTATAACCCAACCACACCTGTTGAAATTTCTGCGCGGCGTCGGGTTCAAACGCGAGCAAGTCCGCGATGGACATGGCTTCACAATCCGAGGAGCAAAGCAGATATTCGGTGTTGAATTCGTATTTTGCGAAGAAGCGTTCGAGTTTGAAAGGAGGAAGATTCATTTTTCACCACGAAAGACACAAAGGACACTATGGTTTGTTGAACTGCGCAACAAGAAGACTCTCCTCGGGTTTTCCTTAATATGCTTTGTGTTCTTTGTGTTTAGAGAAGAACTTTCTTCATATCGCGATAGTGGGTTTGGTTATGGATGTATAACATTTTTATCATTTCACGAATGCTTGTGACATTCAAAAATGGGTGACGACCCTGGATTTCAAGTTCTTCCTCTTTCAAGGCCGAAACCCACGCAATGGAATTAGCGCGCACCCCTTTATACTGCTCAAGCAATTCGGCGGGGGTCAAATCCTTGCTTCTTGCCTGTTGCGCGGCGTTGTAACGGTCAATCGAAAAATCATCCGACGCGCCCGCGCCGCCCAGGCGGATTTGCTCGAAGAGTTTTATCAATCCCCGCTCAGACGTGACGAAGTGCGAGAGCACGTTGCGGATGGTCCACGTTGTGCCTTCGGTGTAGACCTCAGCGCTCCACTGGTCATCGGGCATGCCTGCGAACAGTGTATAAATTTTTTCGCCTTCCGATTTCAGTTTTTCAGCGAGCTCGGCAGTTTCAGACATGAGATACTCCTGCGGCGCTTGCGTCAGCAAGCTGGCAGACTTCAGAATTAGATCAATGAATAACCACCATCCACGACGATGGTCTGACCAGTAATATACTCGTTCTTCAATAAGAATTCCAGAGCGGATGCAATCTCTTCGCTGCGCGCGGGACGTTTGAGCGGAATCCGTTTAATCAACCTTTCCCACTCTTCAGCAGGGACGATGTCCGATTGCAGGACGAAGCCAGGGGCAATGGCGTTGACGCGTATCTTCGGCGCAAAGGCGCGGGCTAATATTTTGGTCAATGATTCGAGCGCGGCTTTGCTGACTGTGTAGGATGGATAGCGACTCCATGCCTTCTGCGCGCCCACGTCTGTGATGTTAACGATGAGTCCGCCGTCCACCATTGTCTTTGCGGCGGCTTGCGCCAGGAGGAACGGCGCGCGGAGATTGAGGTCGAGAGTTGCATCCCAGTTTTCGATGGAAAGCGCGTCCACGTTTCCGCTGGGCATGAAGGCGGCGGAGTTGACCAAGAGTTTAAGGATGAGGGATGAAGACTGAAGGATGTCGTCAAGTTGCGAGAATAGAGTTTGGATTTCGACAGGTTGGGTTAAGTCGGCTTGGGCGAGGAAAACGCGTCTTCCAACGGATTCAATTTCGACTTGAGTCTGAAGCGCAGCGTCCAACGATTGATGATAATGGAGGACGATGTCGTATCCCAAACGCGCGAGAGTCAGGGCAAAGGATTTTCCAAGCCGATGCGCGCCGCCGGTGACGAGGGCGAGTGGTTGCATGGAGGGATTGTAAACGGAAAGAGTAAACAGGTAAACACGGCTTGCAACTAATCTACCTGTCTACCTAGTACTTTCCTACTCGTGTTCTTGTTTACTTTCTAAAAAGGTTTGAAACAAAGAACCAAATATTCGCAGGACGTTCCGCGAGGCGGCGCATAAAATATGCATACCACTGTGTGCCATAAGGAACGTAGACTCGGACGGGATACCCTTCCTTCACCAACTGTTCCTGCAAATCACGGCGGATGCCATACAGCATTTGAAATTCAATAGCGTTTTTTGGCAAACCGACTTTTTCAGCATATTGCTTTGCAAAGGCGATACGTTTGTCGTCATGCGATGCAATCGCGGGGATCGGCGGGATGCGGCCATCCGCGCCAACCGCATTCGCCTCCATCTTGAGCGCAGCATCTATCATGATTTTTGCAAGCAGGTCATAATTTGCATCGGTGTCTGCCTTTTTAGGATGCGCCTTATCCGCTGGTTCGTTGTACGCACCTTTTACAAGGCGAATGCGCGTCCCTTCTTCGAGCAGTGCACGCATATCCGCTTCGGTGCGAAAGAGATAGGCTTGCATTACAAGCCCCACTTGATTTGAATTGAAGCCTCTTTCGAGCATGGAATGGTAAAGCGAGATGGTGATATCGGTATACGGCGTATCTTCCATATCCATGCGCAGAAAACTTTTACTCTTCTTTACCTGCTCAAGGATTTGCGCCAAATTCTGTCGGCAAATGCTTTCGTCCAAACCAATGCCGATCTGCGTCAACTTGATGGATAGATTCGATCTAACACCCGCCTTGTCTATTTCATTCAAAACATGCAGGATTTCGTCTGTCGCTTTTTCCGCTTCATCGGCGGTGGATATGCTTTCCCCCAGATAGTTCAACGTGGCATTAATCCCGTTTTCATTCAATTCACGGATCGCCCGAATTACATCCTGCGCGGTCTCTCCGGGGACGAACCTGGATGCCGCGCGCGACGCAAAACTCCAACTCGTGATCAGTCTCTGCGCCCACGCTGCCTTGGAAAGAAAAATAAGTAATGAACGTAGCATCGTCTCATCTTGCAAATATGCGTTTGACCTGCGAGACCGAATTTGCGGACGGACAATGTTCGCGCCCGACCTATGAACTGCGCAGGATGCTGATTTATTCTAGCACAAACGCCAAAAATGAGTGTTATACTTTTTGGGAGATTATGTTTCAAAATATTGTCCTTCATCTGCACCGCCTGACGAGCGGACGGCTCCGTTCAGGGCGTGGTGAGGCAGTGTGAGAAGTCGTCGTTCAATTCCCATTCTACGCGGCGCGTCCATCGCGTTGTTATCCATTGCGCTCGTAATGGTTGTCAGTTCACTGATCGGCTACAGCCGCCAGCGAAATAATTATCCCGGCGGAATGACAATCGCAGGTGTGCCTGTGGGTGGGGTTGATCCTCAGATCGCGTCACAAAGAGTTTTGCAGGTTTATTCATCGCCAATCGAAGTGCAATATGGTGAAGCGATCATCCACATTAGCCCTTCAGTCGTGGGCTTTGAACTGGAGTTGGACAGCATGATCGCAGCGGCCGACCTTGCGCGAACAGGCGGTTCATTCTGGGGAGGATTCTGGAACTATCTATGGAATCGTGACCCCGAACCTGTGGAAGTCCCGTTAAGCGCGAGAATTGCGGAGGAACGTCTGATATCCTATCTTCAAAACGAGATCGCAATCCGCTACGACGAACCTCCGACACCTGCCCAACCGGTTCCAGGCACTACAAGTTTCTCACCGGGCGCGCCAGGCAGGGTTCTGGATATTGATCGGGCGGTCCGCTTGATCGAAGATACATTGCGTTCGCCCACCAATCGTACAGTCGTGCTATCCTTCCAACGCAGCGCCGCCGCGCGCCCTACCATCCAAAACCTGGAAATCCTCCTTCAACAAAATATTACGGTCGCAGGCTTTGATGGCGTGATGGGCGTCTATCTGCTCGACCTGCAAAGCGGACAGGAAATTCACTTTGCGATGAATCAGGAGAAGGTTATTTCTGTAAATCCTGATGTTCCATTCACTGCTTCCAGCACCATCAAGATTCCAATCATGGTTTCGTACTTTATCAAATATGGACCCTCCGCCCTGAACACCAATGCAATGGAGTTAATTCAGGACGCAATTCAAACCTCCGAGAATGCGCTCGCAGACAGGCTGTTGAACGAGTTGGATCCCAACACAGGTCCGCTTATTGTGACCAATAATTTGCGAAAGATTGGGTATGAGAACACGTTCCTGGCAGGCTATTTTTGCAGTCCTGAATTTCCATGCGCACCATTACAAAAAATTGACACGCCGGCCAACCAGCGCCAGGATGTATTTACCGACCCGGATGTATTTAACCAAACTACACCCTCTGATACTGGCATGCTGCTGGCGGATATTTATCAATGCGCGACAGCAAGCGGCGGCGCGTTGATCGCAGCTTTCCCCGATAAGATCAACAGCCAGGTTTGTCAACAGATGATCAACTTTTTAGCGGCAGACAAGATCGGGGTCCTGATCGAGGCAGGCGTTCCGGAGGGAACACAGGTCGCGCACAAGCATGGCTGGATCACCGACCCGTCATCAGGTGTCATTCAGAACATCAGCGACGCGGCAATCGTCTACACGCCGGGCGGGAATTACGTCCTCGTGATTTACGCCTATCATCCCGTGCAAACAGTCTGGGAGCCGGTCTCCACGCTCTTCGCGCAAATGTCGCAGGCGGTCTATAATTTTTACAACCTGCCCGCTCCTCAATAAGCGAGTTCGTATATAATCTAGCCATGAGCGCCGCGCTGGGACTGTATCGCCTTCAACAAGTGGATAGCCAGATCGATCAGATTCAGGCGCGCCTGAAAGCGATTCGGGATACGCTCGAAAATGACCTTGAACTGCGTACCGCCACCGAGCGCTGCGCGGCAGCTGACAACACTCACAAGGATGCCGAGCGCGTCTTGAAAAAAAGCGAAGCGGAAGTTGAGAAACAGCGCATCAAAATCGAACAAGCGGAATCAAGCCTGTATGGCGGGCTTGTGCATAACCCAAAGGAATTGCAGGATCTCCAAAAAGATGTCGCATCGCTGAAAAAATATATCGAAACATTGGAGGAACGCGAACTGGAGGCGATGCTTGTTGTCGAAACTTCCGAAATAGAATTACGAACTGCAAAAGCCAATCTCGAAAATGTGAAATCCAACTTGGGCGACCAGAACAGCGACCTGACCAAAGAAAGCGAAACCATCCACAAGAACCTTGAACGACTTAACTCGGAACGTCAGGCTGTTGTTATCGACATCGCGAAACAGGAGTTGAATATCTATGACCGCCTGCGCCAGCAAAAACGCGGAATAGCCATCTCGACTATAAGCGACTCTTCCTGTCAGGCGTGCGGCACTACTCTTACACCGTCGCAACAACAAACCGCGCGCTCGACGAGTCAATTGTTCAATTGCCCAACATGCGGTCGGATATTGTATGCAAATTGATTTTATGTAAGAATAGACAATGCAACTCCAACCCTTCTCCTTTATTGCCGGTTTTATCGTCGGCATCGTCTTTGTCTGGCTGATCGGACGCGCGCGCCCATTGCTCCAGCAAATGCGCGCAGGCCTGAAGGAACAACGCGAGGTGGCGCAGGTGCGCCGCACGAGCGGGCTGGAAGACAATCATCGCCGCATCACGTTACGCCGCGCACAGGGGATGCATCTTGCGGCTTCACTCTTTTCACTCGACGAAATACTCCAGGAGCCGCGCCTGATCGCGCCGCCAGCGCGGGTTGAACCAGGCGTGATCGGAATCCAGGAAGATATTATTTCTCAAACTCTCCCTTATATGCCCGCCTGGCCCGAACTGGCGGCGATCTATCGCGCGCCGACTTTGAGCGCAGCAGAAGCAATTGCGGGTGGCGCGAACATCGTCATCGTCGGCGCGGCGGGAACGGGAAAAACTGTGGCGCTCGCGCATCTCGCTTCAATGGCTGCCAACCTCAACGTCAAGTTGGACGCGAGCGCCGAGGCGGAAGCGGTTCCATATCTTTATCATGTCGCCGATTTGCAACTCCCGCACGATCCTTCAAAAGACCCAATCAACATTGTTACAAATGCCGCCAGTGAACACGCGCCCATATTCGACCTGAGACGACTGCCCGCCTTTATCGAACAGAGTTTCAAGAATGGACAGGCTCTGCTCTTGATTGACGGCTTCGATGAGCTCGACCCGCAGCGACAGGGTGAGGTTGTCGAATGGTTCAAGGCAATGACACAAGCCTATCCAAAGGCAAGGATCGTTACCACAGGCTGTGTGAATCAATTGAATGGTCTGGTTGGAATTGGATTCAACCCACTTGCCATCATTGGATGGGATGCGCGAAAAAACTCGGGCTTCATTCAGCAATGGGGCGAGTTGTGGTCGCGAACCGTTGCGCTGGAAGCCTGGGCTCAAACGGGACCTGAACTGGTGGACCCGATCCTGCTTAACACGTGGCTTGGGACGGATAACCTCGGTCTGACTCCCTTTGAGCTGACCCTAAAGGTTTGGGGCGCATACGCAGGCGACAGTTTGGGTTCGCGTGTGCTGGATGCGATCGCCACGCACGTGCGCCGCGTCGCTCCGACTGGAACGCCTTTCGCCGCATTGGAATTACTGGCGATGCAAGTTGTCCTCACCGCCCAACCTATCTTTGATGCGCGTAAGGCGCGCGCCTGGGTGAAGCAATATGATCTCGTTGAAGACAAACCCCTCGAAGACGCAGAGACCATAACAGAAACTCCAACCGGCTCTCCCATCCCTCTTACCGAGTCACAAAAGATCAAGATCAAGAAATCCAGGGCTGGCGAGGCGGCGCCTACATCGGGTTTGCTCGGCAAAATGATTGAGAGCGGATTGCTGGTTTCACACGCGAACAACAAGATACGTTTCCTGCATCCTGTGTTGAACTGTTATCTTGCGGGTCAAGCCATCGGCGATAACGATGCGGACACCACACTGCTTGCCCAGCCTGATTGGGATGGAAAAACGTTATCCCTGCGCTACCTTGCCGCGCGCGGCGACGCTTCCGCGGTTGCGGATATTATGCTGAAGGAATCAAGCCTTCCGCTTCATAATGAAGCCTTTGCAGTGGCGCGCTGGCTGCGTGACGCGCCCAAGGAAGCCGCGTGGCGCGCAAAAGTCTTTGCCAGTTTATTAAGCATTTTGCAGGCAGAGGGTCAGCCTCTCGGTCTGCGCGGACAAGCGGTGGCTGCCTTCGTCACAAGCGGCGACCCGGGCGCGGCAACTTTATTCCGTCAATTATTGAGCGCCAGGTCGTTTGAGTTGATCCCGCTGGCGGCGTTAGGGAGCGGCGCGATGCAAGATATCAAAGCGATAGACGCGCTGGAGGAAATTCTGCAGGCCCCATCCGGCTCAGTGCGGCGCGCAACCTGTCTGGCATTGGTTGCAATTGGCACAGAGAAATCGCTCGAAGGCGTTGCGCGGGCATTATTGCAAGGGGATGAAGAACTCAGGCGTGCCGCCGCAGAAGCCCTGGCAAACGATCCCACGGAGGGACATGCCATGCTCAAAGAAGGCGCAACGCTTGCCGACATCATGTTACGCCGCGCAGTCGTGCACGGACTTGCGCGCGTCGAACAACCCTGGGCCATCGAAACCCTGCAGAAGATGCAAGTGGAAGATGACCAATGGGCAGTCCGCAACCTTGCCAATCAGTATCTTGAACAAATGACAAACATTGATCCGCGCGTGCCGCGCAAACTTACAACGCCATCCGAATCTCCGTGGCTGATCGAGTTCGCGGGAAAACAAGGCGTGGGTATCCCGCGCGGCGGTCCCGCCACTGATGCGCTGCTCAGCGCTTTCAAATTGGGCGAAACGGAACAACGTCTCGCCGCAATACCCTACCTCAAGCGCGTCGCAAATGAAGGAATCATCAACGCCTTATACAACGGGATGTATGGTGAAGACCCTGAAGTGCGCGAAGCCTCGTTCTATGCCATTGAAGAAATTGGCGCGAACGGCATCAAACTTCCACACCCCAATCAATTCGGGTTAGGCTGACATGCTCATCACAAATGCCGCTCTCATCACGTGGGAACCTGCGGCAAACCGCGTCCTTGACGACCACGCGATTCTCATCGAGAACGATCGTATTCTCGAAATAGATGAAACAAAAAATCTCCTGGCGAAATATCCAGATGAAGAAAAACTGGATGCGCGCGGTCAATACGTAATGCCTGGCAATATCTGCGCGCACACACACTTCTACGGCGCGTATGCACGCGGCATGGCAATCCCCGGCGCGGCCCCAAAAGACTTCCCTGAGATTCTGCAAAAGTTGTGGTGGCCGCTCGATCGGTCGCTTGACGCGGAAAGCATCCAATACTCCGCGCTCCCCTGCCTGGTGGACGCGATCAAACATGGCACGACGACCCTGATTGACCATCACGCCTCGCCCAACGCGATTGACGGCTCGCTTGATATCATCGCGGAGGCTGTTGAACTGTCGGGTTTGCGCGCGGTCTTGTGCTATGAAGTGACGGATCGTGATGGCGAATCCAAAATGAAATCAGGGATTCAAGAAAACGTCCGCTTCATCAAGCAGACTAAAAGCCCGCTTCTTGCCGCGACCTTCGGCTTGCACGCCAGCCTGACGCTTTCAGACTCATCCTTGGATTTATGCCGCCAATCCGCGCCCGATGGAACTGGCTTCCACATCCACACTGCCGAGCACGAAGCGGACGAATACGACAGCCTGAATAAAACCGGGTTGCGCGTGATTGACCGCTTGCAAAGGCACAAAATTCTCGGACCCAAAACCATTACCGCGCACGGAGTTCACTTCGACGCACGCGAGATGCAAATCCTCGCCGAGACGGGAACATGGCTTTCACACCAGCCGCGCTCGAACATGAACAACGGCGTGGGCGTGGCGCAAATCGAAGCGATGATGCGGACCGGCATCAAGGTCTGTTTGGGAAATGACGGTTTCTCCAATGCCATGTGGGAGGAATGGAAAGCCGCCTATCTCCTGCACAAAGCCCATCACCGCGACCCGCGCCGGATGAGCGGATACGACGTGACCCAGATGGCGATTTACAACAACGCCGCACTGGCAAATATCTTCTTCCCATCTGCAACGATTGGGCAATTGATCGAAGGCGCATTTGCAGATATTATCTTTGTTGACTATCATCCCAACACACCACTGACCGCTGGCAACCTGCCCTGGCATATTCTCTTCGGTTTTCAACAGAGCATGGTCACAACAACGATTGTCGCGGGAAAAGTCTTGATGAAGGACCGTGAATTGCTGACGATTGATGAAAGAGAAATCGCCGCTAAAGCCCGTGAGATCGCGCCAAAAGTTTGGGAGAGATATCAAAACGAAGTTGCCAAAGTTTTATAACATTGCTCCAGGCGGCTTGAGCATTTAAGAGGAGATGTTTATGAATGACGTATCCATTTTATTGACAATTGCAGTTTTGGGTGGGACAGGCAAAGAAGGCAAAGGACTTGCGTATCGTTGGGCAAAAGCGGGTTATCGCGTGGTGATTGGTTCACGCTCTTCAGAAAGGGCCGTGACTGCCGCATCTGAAATCATGGAATTATTGGAGGGCTCCTCCTCGGTAGTGGGGACCACAAATCATGAAGCCGCACAACAGGCGAATATTGTGGTTGTTACTGTGCCTTACTCCGCACATCGCGAAACGCTTGAGAGCGTCAAGGACGCGCTGAAAGACAAATTGCTCATTGACGTCACTGCCCCGCTCGTCCCGCCGAAAGTGACCAAAGTGCAAATGCCCGTCGCAGGATCCGCCGCGCAGGAAGCGAAGGAAATCGTCGGTGACGGAGTGGAAGTTGCCGCCGCGTTCCAGAATATCTCATACGAGCATTTACTGGACGACGAAGATGTCGAATGCGATGTGCTCGTCACAGGCACGAGCAAGGAAGCACGCGCGGATGCGCTCACGCTCGTCGAAGCTGCGGGGCTGACAGGCTGGGACGCAGGTCCCATCGAGAACTCAGTCGTCGTTGAAGGACTCACCAGCGTGCTAATCAATATCAACAAACAATATGGTTCCACCCACGCGGGAATAAAAATAACCGGGGCTTCCAAGAAATCGTAAATGGTAATTACCATTTACGAATTTCCCATCAAATATGCCTCTCACCCTCACCCCGCTTCAAAACATTCCACTTATCCGCCGAGATGACAACTTGGCGGATATTATTGTCAATGCCCTCAAAGAGAACAATATTACCCCTCAAGATAACGATATTCTGATTATCGCTCAGAAGATTGTCAGCAAAGCGGAGGGGCGCGCAGTCAGTCTGGACACAGTCATTCCATCGCAACGCGCAATTGAACTCGCGAATCAAACCCAAAAGGATGCGCGCGTCGTCGAATTGATTTTGCGGGAAAGCAATGAAATCTTGCGCTCGCGTGTCGGCGCGCTCATCGTCGAGCATAGGCTGGGTTTTGTATGCGCAAACGCGGGGATCGACCATTCCAACGTCGGTTCCCCTCTTCATGAGGGAGAGGGGCGAGGGCGCCGTGCTGAGCCTGTAGAAGCAGTGAGGGCGGACGAGTATGTTTTACTTCTCCCTGAAAACCCCGATCAATCAGCACAAAATATCCGCAGGCAGGTCGAAAAAAAAACAGGCAAACAAATCGGGACCCTGATCATCGACTCGCATGGACGCGCATGGCGCAATGGCACAGTCGGTATTGCGATTGGAATTTCGGGCGTGCCAGGGCTTGAGGACTTGCGCGGCAAACCTGATCTATTTGGTTACAGGTTACAAGTTACACAAGTCGGTGTTGGGGATGAACTTGCCGCCGCTGCGTCGCTGGTGATGGGTCAGGCCGCGGAGGGGACGCCCGTTGTCCATGCGCGCGGGTTTCCGTATCCGCTTCGCGAAAGCACGCTCAAAGAATTGATCAGACCAAAGGAACAGGATTTGTTTCGATAACATATGAAAACAGACACAGCCTTCTGGGGGGAAATGACTCGATTAGCGACAACCAATTCAATCATCACAGACAGACCGAAAGGTAGTACGCATCCGCGCCACCCAGAAATTATCTATCCGCGATTATGGGCATCTTGATAACACAACCGCGAGTGATGGCGGCAGGATTAACCTAGGCTTGGCTCAGTTGAAACTAAAATGCTAACAGGAATCTTATGCGCATTTGATACACTCAAGCGCAATATGGAAATTAAACTATTGCTCGGTTGCACAAACGAAGACATCCAAATCATCCAAAAATTTCACGGGGAAATGTACAACTTTTACATCCCAAACCCAGAGGTCAGCCCATGAGTTTTCCAAAAGAATATCAAGACCTGCTCAGTAGCGATTCGAAAGCCTTGCTCTATCTCGCAACGATCATGCCCGACGGCTCCCCGCAAGTGACGCCTGTTTGGTTCAGCGCAGAGGGCGGGCATATCTTCATCAACACCAATGAAGGACGCGTGAAAGATAAAAACATGAAGGCTCGTCCAAAGGTGGCGATGACTATTCAAGACCCCAACGATCTCTATCGCTATCTCGGCATTCGCGGAGAAGTTGTCAGTTACACAACGGAAGGCGCAGATGAGCACATCAACAAACTTTCGCTCAGATACGACAACGAACCCTGGACTTATCGAGAAACCCAGCGACGGATTATCTTCAAGATCAAGCCGCATCACTTTGACCTCCACAACTGACCTGAACAACTTTCTGCGGACTCGCCGCTCGATCCGCCGCTTCAAACCGGACCTTGTGCCTGATTCCGTTATACAGAACATTCTCACCACTGCGACATACGCGCCCTCCGCGCACCACGGCCAGCCCTGGCGATTCGTCGTAGTGACGGATTTATCCGTCAAAGAAAAACTAGCCAATGCAATGGCGCTAGACTTTCAACGCGATTTGACTCGCGATGGCTTACCCCCTGAAAAAATTCAGGCGCAGATCAAACGCTCGAAAGAACGCATCACATCCGCGCCTGTAGCAATTCTGCTCTGTCTGGACATGAGCGAGATAGATTCGTATCCCGATGAGAAACGTAACAAAGCGGAATATATGATGGCAGTTCAATCCGTTGCCGCGGCAGGATTGCAGTTGCTACTCGCCGCTCACGCGGAGGGGTTGGGCGGAGTGTGGGCTTGCTGGCCCCTGTTTGTGCAAGAAACAATTCAAAATGCTTTGGAATTACCAAAGACTTGGGAACCACAAGCTATGTTTTTTGTTGGGCATCCTCAGGATATTCCCGCAGTAAGAGAAAGAAAGCCTTTAGATGCGATTTTTATTAGGAGGTAATCTTATGGACGAACCTAAATCAGCTACTTACAGATTAGGCGATGATCCGATTATCCGTTTTTGTGCTTTCTATGCGCTACTTTATATTGGCAGTCTCATAGTGGGTGGAGTTGGAATATTTCTAATCGTTTTCGGTTTGATGTTCTTTTTCACAAGGATCCTATCTCGCACAAATATAGGTCAGACATATATCAGAAATTTTTTTGGATTCAAACGGCCTGATCCAATCTTAACTGAGACACACTCAAGATTCTATAAGATAGTAACAATTTCAATTAGGCTAATTTTGTTCGGTTTTTATATGTTTGGAAGTATAGTTTTGATTTGGCTAGGGATCAAGTTTTTGCTCGACGATGGCTTTTTGAATCAAAATCTAATCTATATACTTTTCTTCAAATTCAAATGAAAATCGTCGCACTTGCAGGCGGGGTCGGTGGCGCGAAACTCGCGCACGGATTCGCCCAGGTCCTCCCACCTGAAGACTTAACTATCCTCGTCAATACGGGCGATGACTTTGAGCATTACGGTCTGTATATTTGTCCCGATCTGGATACGGTATGTTACACACTGGCGGGAATTGCGAATCCAGAAACAGGCTGGGGGCGAGCCGATGAAACGTGGAATGCAATTGAGAATATATCAACGCTCGGCGGACCTGATTGGTTCAAGTTGGGAGATAAGGATTTGGGGACGCACCTTGAAAGGACGCGGAGATTGAAAGAAGGATATTCATTAAGCCAGATCACCAGGGACTTTTGCAGGGTGTGGGGAATACAACATACCATCCTGCCAATGTCTGACCGACCTGTGAGAACATTTGTTGAAACACAGGAAGGCGAACTGGCTTTTCAGGAATACTTTGTCCATCGCAGGTGTGAGCCGCTCGTCAAAGGATTCTGGTTCGACGGGGTCGACAAAGCGGAACCAGTTCGCGGGGCGCGTGAAGCGATCCAAGCTGCGGATGCGGTTGTCATTTGCCCGTCGAATCCGTGGGTGAGCATTGACCCGATTTTGAAGGTACTCTCCCCTCTGCTTTCAGGAGAAGGGTCAGGGGTGAGGGTCGTTGCAATCTCCCCCATTATTGGCGGACAAGCGGTCAAGGGACCCGCCGCCAAAATGTATCATGAATTGGGTATTGAACCATCGGCCCTTGCAGTTGCAAAGCATTATCGCGACATTCTCACGAGTTTTGTGTTAGATAACGCGGATGCCAATCTCGAAAGGCAGGTGCAAGGTTTGGGCGTTCAAGTATTTGTAACAAATACATTGATGAAGAGTCATGATGATAGAAAACGATTAGCCGGCAATATGCTAGACTTTATCGGAACTGACTTATGACGCTCTGGGCGATTGTCCCTGTAAAACCTTTGCGACGCGGAAAATCGCGTCTGGCGGGAATATTAACCGAAGATGAGCGGGCGGAACTCAACCGCGCGCTCCTGCAACATACCCTTGAAACACTTTCCGGGTTAAAAGAAATAGAGCAAGTGCTGGTTGTGAGCCGTGACCCTCAGGTCTTGACCATTGCAAGAAACCACGGAGCGCGCACCGTCCGTGAAGATGGTCAGCCGCAGTTGAATACCGCACTTAAGCGGGCGACCATTGTTGCGCAAGTGTACGCAACACGCGGGGTCTTGGTTCTGCCTGCCGACCTGCCATTGATCTCACGAGAAGACGCGCTTGCATTAGTTGAGCGTGCGACTGATCCGCCGGTCGTTGTGATCGCTCCCGACAGACATGGAAAAGGGACGAATGCTTTGCTCATCTCGCCCGCAGGTTTGATCGAATATGACTTTGGGGAAAACTCTTTTCAACGTCACTGTAATCTGGTAAAAAAAGCAGGCGCCAGGCTTGAGATCGTAAACCTGCCCTCGCTCGGCTTGGACCTCGATTCGCCCGAGGACCTTGAGATCATCAGAAACCTGGAAAACACGATACCATTCTAAGAACATATCTTCAGTGTTAGACGCCTTTGTCGCGCCTGCCAGACAAGGCTAGCGCGTAACTAAAGATGAGGAGAATATCATGACTGAGCGTGTTGCACTTTATCTGCAAGACTCGCACGATCTGCGCGACGGACTGGATTACGTGAAGTACGCGGAAGAGAAGGGCTTCGAAGCGGTATGGCAGGCAGAGTCGCGGCTGGTGCGCGATGCGATTGTCCCAATGGCGGCGTACGCGGCAGTGACGAACAAGATCAAGGTTGGGTCGGGGGTAATCAACAACTGGACGCGTAACATTGGCCTGCTTGCCATGACTTTACTGACACTGGACGATCTCGCGCCTAATCGAATCATTTGCGGAATCGGCGCATGGTGGGATCCATTAGCAAAGAACGTTGGCATTGAAAGAAGAAAGCCGCTACTTGCCATGCGCGAGACAATTGAGGTTTTGCGCCGCTTGTTGAATATGGAGCGCGTCACATTCCATGGAGAGTTCCATCACGTAGACGGGATCGAACTTGATGTTGTGCATGGTCGCCGCGAGCCGCGCAATGTCCCAATTATGATCGGGGCAACAGGTGATGTCATGATGGAAATGACGGGTGAAATTGCAGATGGTGTGGTATTGAACTATTGCGTCCCGCCGGATTACAACGACAACGCTTTGGAATTACTTGAAAAGGGTTTGAAGAAATCGGAGCGCAGTATGGAAGACTTCGACCGTCCGCAGTTGATCGTCTGCTCGGTGGATGAAGATCACGACCGGGCGATTGATTACACAAAAGAACTGCTCTGCCAGTATCTTGCGCAGCAACCACACATCGCGAAAGCCTCGCGCGTATCCCAGGATGTGATCACGGCGATACAATCCATTTTGGGATGGCCTGCCACAAAGGAACAAATCAACAAAGCCAAACATCTTGTGCCTGATGATCTTGTCCACCGCATCACTGCCTCAGGGACGCCCGCCGAGGCAAAAGCTAAAGTGGAAGAATACAAGAAGCGCGGATGCACATGCCCAATCCTGTATCCCGTTGGCGGGAATTTCAAGTTGTTGATCGATACGTTCGCGCAGGTTTAGCCTACAATAATTTTATCTGGCAAGTGGCAGTCATTTTGGAAATGGCTGCCACTTTCGCCTCACCTAAGTTTCCCTTCCAAATAATCCAACAGAAATCGCAGCGCCGCGTCTGCCGCGCGGGATTTTATCCGTTCGCGGTTCCCTAAGAAATGAAATTCGCGCGTCCATTCGCCATCCGGCGCGGCAAGCGCAAGCCAGACGGTCCCTACAGGTTTATCCAACGTTCCCCCCGCAGGACCTGCTATCCCTGAGATCGAGGCAGCGATATCCGAATCAAAAGCTTCGCGCGCGCCGCGCGCCATCTCCAAAACCGTTCCATGGCTGACCGCGCCGTGCGTATTGAGCGTATCCCACGATACACGTAACAATCTGACTTTTGATTCATAGGCATAAGCCACCACACCGCCCAGAAAATATTCCGAGGAGCCAGGCACATCCGTGATGCGATGCCCGACCAACCCGCCCGTGCATGACTCCGCGAGCGCCAGCCTTAAGCCGCGTTCATGCAAAAGTTTTCCAACCTGATTTTCCAACGACACAGCCACAGTCACCTCAATAAATTGTCATGCAGATTATACCCGGCTCATCTTCATTCTCGGTTATAATTTAACGCATGGCAGACTGGGCAGGAAAAACGCTCGGAAAGGTTCACATCAACGACCTGATTGCCCGAGGGGGTATGGCAGAAGTATATACGGGCATGCATGAGTCTTTTGGGCAAGTCGCTGTGAAAGTTATGAGAGGCTTGCTCGATCGAGACTCAGATCAACTTGCCCGCTTCCAGCGGGAGGCTGAAGTCGTTGAAGAGTTGCGGCATCCAAACATTGTGCAAATGTTCGATTACACAGTGGTGGACGAAACCCCCCTTCTCGTCATGGAATACATACCGGGTCCCCCGCTGGCTTCCTATCTGAAAACTTTACACGATAATAAACAACGCCTGCCCATTGGCATCGTTGGACAAATTCTAACATCCATGGCAAGCGCGCTGGATTACGCCCACGCCAAAGGCATGGTTCATCGCGACATAAAACCTGCAAACGTCCTCCTGCGTTCGCGCTCTGAAACCGTCGAACTTAATAAACCCCTTCCATTGGATGTGGAACCGATTCTCACAGACTTCGGCCTGGTCCGCCTCCTGGACTCAACCATGCACACGACGGCTGGTTCAGTCAGCGGCACGCCGACCTATATGAGTCCCGAACAGGCGCGCGGCGAAAAGGTGGACAAACGCACGGATATTTATTCATTCGCCATCATGCTATATGAAATGCTGGCGGGCGCGGTTCCATTTCAGTCAGATACAACATTTGGCATGTTGATGAAACACATCAACGAGCCGCCACCGCCCATCAAAGGCATGTCCAAAGATTTGCAGGCATTGCTTGACCGCGCCCTCGCCAAGGATCCATCCATGCGCTATGAAAGCGCGGGCGACCTGGCAAACGAATTCATGGCGATATTCAACGGGCAGACCGTCTCCCCGGGCACAATGCACATCGCGGAAATGGCGCGCAAGGCGGCAGAAGCCAGCCAGCGCAGCCCTCAAACCCCTGAAGAACGCCGTCCGGGTCGCTCCTGGCTTTGGATTGCGATCCAAATCGCCGTGGTATTGGGGCTGGGATTTTTTATTATTCAATATTTCAATAATCAAGGCAGCACCTTATCTCTCACCCCCATACCTACCAGAAATCCAAATTTCCCTGTTGGCAGATTACATTTCAACGATGCCGGGGCTATATTAGCTGGTTTTACGATCTCGCTGAACAATATTTCACTGCCCGAAGAAGGTAAGCATTTGGAAGGATGGCTTATCAGCGACGATAAGGCAATAACGCGGGATGCGGGAAGCGTCACATTTAATGCTTCCTCCGATGTGGGTCAATTGCAGTTTACGCATCCGGGTGGCAAGAATATTCTCGCAGACTTCAATCAGATCATCATTACAGTGGAACAGGGCAATGTTGAAGAGGCTGTCAGGCCGGCTGCGCCCTCCGCAGAGATTGTATATTCTTCAATATTCCCGCCTGAGACATTGGCGCATCTTCGCGAGCTGTTGGTATCTGATCCAGATACACCAAATGAGGAAGCATTGATTCAGGGTGTTTGGTATTACAGCGGTCAATATATCTTTTTGACGATTAATGGCGATAAAGACGTCGATCCTGAATTAATCTCATTGGTACAGGCATTTGAAGATCGAGATGAAGTTTCGTTTCGCAAACGGACTGAGGAGATCATTAACCTGATCGTCGGCGAAGAAAGTGATTTATATCTCGACTATGACAAGGATGGAGTATTTGATCAATATGGCGGAGATGGCTATGGCAGTCTGCCCAACGGAGACCGGCCCGGATATCTGCAGGAAACTGCTAACGCTGCCAAATCTGCGGCAGACGCCGTAGACTCGACCTCCAACATCCGAACGAAAAATCAGAGCGTCCAAGTTTGCATCCAAAATATGACCGATTGGACAAACCAACTTCTGCCGCTCGCGCGTCAGCTTGTCGATATGCCCATGAGTAGTCCTGAAATGGAAACAATTATCCGACGGATGGCCAAATTGGGAACAAGCATGCTGGACGGCGACGATGCGAACAACAATCAATTTATTGAGATAGCCTCCGGCGAATGCGGGGCGCAAGTTGCATACGACAACGCATACCTAATGGCGGATATGGACATCTTTACAGGACCAGATCGTCTACTACCAACTGGCAAATAAAATCTCCCGCACGTTGCGGGAGATTTTATTTCATCGAGAACTAAGGCAGGCTATTACTGATCGTGCTGAATGTGTTGCCTATCTTGGGTCCGAGCAGGCGCATTACAGCAATAACACCGGGAACAGCTATACAACATACTAAAACTAATCCCGGCAGGAACAATGAGCCTGCCGCCTCTCCCCAACCAAACTTATTGACTCCTTTTATCGCCATGAGTTCCAATACGATGGCGTAAATGCCAACTACCAAACTCACCAAGCCTGTGCAAATGTTTACAATGGGAATTGAGCTAAATGGTGTGAGAACAGAAGAGACCAGTGAAACTGGGACAGAGATCGCAGCCATCGTATAAGCCAACTGCGAAAAAGTACCTGTTCCCTTGAACATCGTCGCCACCCATTGCACGATGCCAACGCCAATTGCAAAGAAAAGCACTGCTAATGCGCCTGCAATGGGCGAAACGCATATCGTGACACCGAGAGTAAAGGCAATCCCACGTTCTGCGCCGCCAAACAGGTCAGCCAAGCCGGGGGTTTGTGACCCAAATCCTGTCAGCTCAAGAATAGATTGAAACACTCCATTGATCAGCGCAGAAATCGTCCCTGCAAGAAATATCCACAGAAAGGCGCGGTTGACCGACATCGCATCTGGATGCTGTGCCATTGTTGCAAAGGTTTGCTCATTCGGTTTTGTAACAGCAGTCATCCAGGTCGAAAACCAGCCTGCAACACCGGCAGGTTCTGGAGACATCGGGGCATTCATTTGATCGTTCATAAGTTCCTCCGTGAAATGGATTTGACTCTTTATAGCACTTTCCAAACCTGAATACAATAGGCAAAACACAACTGCAATGTAAAAGTTACTCATGCAGTAAAATAGTCCTCAATGGAAATTTCTGGAAAAATCCAGGGGATTCTCTCCACGCTTCCCCCCAAGCCTGGTTGTTACCTTTATCGAAACAAGGAAGGGACGATCATCTACGTTGGCAAGGCGATCAGCCTGAAGAATCGCGTCCGCTCATACTTTCACGCGGATGCCAGCCACGATGCGAAAACGCGGCGGCTCGTACGCGAGATCACGGATATTGAGTGGATCGTCGTCGGCTCCGAACTTGAGGCGCTGATCCTTGAGATGAACCTCATCAAGAAGCATCGCCCCAAGTTCAACGTTCGCCTCAAGGACGACAAGCGCTACCCGTACATCAAAATCCATTGGGCAGACCCATTCCCTAAAGTCACCGTGACGCGGCAAATGACCGATGACGGCTCACGTTATTTTGGACCTTACACCTCCGCCTGGGCTGTGCATCAGACTTTGGATGCTCTGCGCCGCATCTTCCCCTATTTGACCTGCGACCGCGATATTACGGGGATGGACAAACGCGCGTGTCTTTACTTTGACATCAAGCTGTGTATCGCTCCGTGTATCGGCGCGGCGTCCCAGGTGCAATACCGCCAGATGATCTCCGACCTGATGGATTTCCTAGGCGGGCGCAGTGAAGGTATCATTGAACGTTTGCAAAGGGAAATGAAGAGAGCCTCTGAAGAGATGCGCTTCGAGAAAGCCGCCGCGTTACGCGACCAACTCAAAGCCATTCAGTCCATTATCGAAAGACAAAAGATCGTCTTCGCTACAGACTATCTTGACTCAGACGTGCTTGCCATGGCGCGTAGTGACGGCGAAGCCTGTGTGCAGATCTTCTTCATTCGCGGCGGCAAATTGATCGGTCGCGAATACTTTATTCTTGAAGGCACGGAAGACGCAGCAGATACCGAAGTGATGGAACACTTCGTCACGCAGTTTTATACCGAAGCCGCGAACATACCGGCGCAGGTCATGCTTCCACAGGAGATCGAAGAGGCGAAGATCATCGGTCAGTGGCTCAGGTCAAAGCGCGGCGGCGAAAAGGTCGAGTTCTTCGTCCCGAAAGAGGGACAACCGCGCGAGTTGGTGCAAATGGCGGCTGAGAACGCGTCAGAGACACTGCAAGCCTTGCGCGCGCAATGGCAGGCGGATACACATAAACAAGAGCAGGCGCTGGCAGAATTGCAACAGTCCTTAAATTTGCGCGAACCACCGAATCGCATTGAATGTTACGATATTTCCAACACACAAGGGACTGCCATCGTCGGCGCAATGGTAGTGTTCACTCAAGGCGTGCCCGACAAAAAGTTATATCGCAAGTTCAACATTGAAAGTGTAGCCGGCGCGCCGGATGATTTCGCTTCGATGGAGGAAATGCTCACCCGTAGATTCCGTCGGTGGCGAGGGGCTCAAGAAACAGCAGACCAGCCTGGGGCGAAGAAGGACGCGTCGTTTTCCTTCCTGCCCGACCTGGTTATCATTGATGGAGGCAAGGGTCAATTAGGACGCGCTGTCCAAGTCCTTGAGAAATTTGAGTTGCTGAATAAAGTTCCTGTTGTGGGTCTCGCCAAACAGCAGGAGGAAATCTTTTTCCCGCATAAATCCGATTCTTTGATGCTGCCGCGTCATTCACAGGGTTTGTATTTAGTGCAACGCATCCGCGATGAGGCACATCGCTATGGCATCACCGCGCACCGCAAGAAACGGCAGAAATTGGGCATGGCTTCGCAACTGGATTCCATCCCCGGCATTGGACCGGCTCGGCGCAAAGCCCTCTTGAAACATTTCGGTTCTGTGGATAAGATTAGGGAGGCAAGCGTTGAAGAATTAGCCGCAGTGAAAGGCATGAACGAACTGACAGCCGAAAGCATTAAGGCACATTTGGAATAGGAGATAACATGACAACGGAAATGGTCGTTATTCCCAGCTCCATTGAACACTATATCGAATGGGAAGCCACGATCCTGGACTTGGAAGTTTTACAGGAAATTTCGCAATGGCAGGTATGAGTTTGGAAGAATTCCTCCAGCAGGCAGAGGCAAGCATACGGATAGCATGAAGCAGATCTGGATCGTTGACGACGACGAAGAGATGAGCCGCGCGGTTGGCTTAATGTTGAAATTGCTCGATTGCGAAGCGGCTTCGTTCTTCAATGTTCGTTCCGCGGCGCAGGCGCTACTGGTAGGCAGACGCCCCGATTTGATTATTCTGGATATCAACATGCCCGAAGTATCGGGGCTGGATATGGTTGAGTTCCTGCGGCGGCGGCCCGAATCGAAGAATATCCCAATCGTCATGCTTTCATCGGAAACGGCGGACAGCATTGTGGATAAAGCTCTTGAATTGGGCGCGGACGCCTACGTCCTGAAGCCCGTGACAATCGAAGAACTTGAAAGAGCAGTGGAAACCGCTTTTCATAAACATGCTAATATGTGAGAGAAAATGGCAAATAAAAAATCGAAAAACAATAATCAAATAAAACCAAACAGGGCGCTGCAGATCATGATCATCATATTCTCGATCATCCTGATCCTTTCAATGGTGCTCTCTCTGGCAGCCAAATAAGAATCAACGTCGCTGGTATAATTCTGCCGCGCGGCGCACCTTGCCGCGCTTTATTATGGATTGTAGTGCGAGATAACATCCCGCTCAACTAAAGGAATGTATGCTTGACAAACTAAAAGGCATTGAAGATCGCTACGAACAACTCGGCAAAGAATTGCTCGAAGTGGGGAACAACTATCAACGCGCGGCGGAGATCAATAAGGAACGCGTGGATTTGGAGTCCATCGTCGAGAAGGCGCGCGCATACCGTCAGGCAATGAAAAATCTGGAGGAGGCCAGGGCAATTCTCGCGTCGGAGAAAGATGCCGAACTGGTCTCGCTGGCTGAATCTGATATCACAGAATTGAGTCCAAAGATCGAAATCCTTGAAAAAGAGATCAAGGGCATGTTGGTTCCCAAAGATCCGCGTGACGATAGGAATGTTATTGTTGAGGTGCGCGCAGGCACAGGCGGGGACGAAGCCGCGATCTTTGCCGCGGACTTATTCCGCATGTATACGCGCTATGCGGAGGGTCAACGCTGGAAGAATGAAATCCTTTCCGAAAATTCGATCGGTGTAGGCGGTTATAAGGAAGTGATCTTTGAAATTCGCGGCAAAGGCGCATACTCAAAACTCAAATATGAATCGGGCGTGCACCGCGTTCAACGCGTGCCTGCCACAGAATCACAAGGGCGCATTCACACGTCCACTTCAACGGTCGCGGTGTTAGCGGAAGTGGATGAAGTGGAAATTGACATTCCTGACAGCGATCTTGAAATCGAAGTGTATCGCTCGTCCGGCGCAGGTGGTCAAAATGTGCAGAAGAACTCGACGGCCGTGCGGTTGACTCACAAGCCCACAGGCATGGTTGTGACTTGTCAGGATGAACGCTCGCAATTGCAGAACAAACTGCGCGCCCTCAGCATCCTGCGGGCCCGTCTTTATGAAATGGAAGAGGCGAAGCGCCGCTCCGAGATCGAATCGGACCGCTGCTCGCAGGTGGGAACAGGCGAACGCTCGGAAAAGATACGCACGTACAACTATCCACAAAACCGCGTCACCGATCATCGCATTGGTCTCTCAAATTACAACCTGCCCGCGGTGATGGATGGCGGGATTGACCAATTCATCGAGGAATTATCCACACGCTATGAGGCAGATCGTTTGGCCAGCAGCGGTATTGATAATGAAGAATAGTTTTTAGAGTTTTTACCACAGAGGACACTAAAGTCACGAAGGCAAAATCAAAAAAGATTTTTTCCTTTGTGTAGTTCGTCCCGCTCGCATCATTCAAATCTTTCAGCGTAGCAAGCGGGATTGTGTCCTTCGTGTTTAAAAATTTGAATGGAGCGAAATATGAATGACAACCCCGCTTTCGGCGCAGGTTTGCAACCCTTCATGGGCATTCCCTCGTTCATGCGTTTGCCGGTTTCGCGCGAGTTGAAGGATGTGGATGTTGCCATCCTGGGGGCGCCATTCGATAGCGGCACATCCTATCGCACAGGCACGCGTTTCGGTCCGAGAAAAATTCGTGAAACATCCTTGATGATCTGGGGACATAACTCAACCTTGAACGTTACCCCTCTCAAAAAACTCAGTGTCGTGGATTATGGAGACGTCTCAGTGATCCCGACCTCCATCGAGCATACAATGGCTGTGATTACAAAAACAGCTAGTGAAATCATTGACACGGGCACAACGCTTATCACACTTGGCGGCGACCATTCGATTGCCCTTCCACTTTTACGCGCCCACGCAAAGAAACATGGTCCTGTTTCACTCGTCCACATTGACGCGCACATTGACACATGGGAGTCCGAATTTGAAGGCGTGCCATACAGTCACGGCACGCCGTTTCGATACGCTTTAGAGGAGGGTTTGATTCGCACGGGAGAATATGTCCAAATTGGCATTCGCGGTCCGCTCAGTGGGGAGAACGATTACGCAGATGCGAAAGAACTCGGCGCGCGCACGATCACAATCCATGAAGTGATGGAAAAAGGCGTGCCTGAAATTCTCAAGGAAGTACATCAACGTATGAAGGGACCGACATATGTCACAGTGGACATTGATTCCGCTGACCCTGCGTTCGCGCCAGGCACAGGCACGCCTGAGGTCGGCGGGCTGACCAGTTATCAACTGCTTCAACTGGTGCGCGGCTTGCACGGGTTGAACCTCATCGGCTTCGATCTCGTGGAGGTTTCGCCCCCTTACGATCACGGCGACATCACAGCCATCCTTGCATCGAACATTGTGTTTGAATATTTGTCCCTGCTGGCGATAAAGAAATAATATTGAATAGTGCAGGGAGACCCGCCCAAGTGGATAATGTTCATTGATCGCCCTGATGGGTCACCCCTACGCTCTGGCTCAAAGCAAAATGCAATCGCTTCACGCAGACATTACAAATCGCCTCGCTCCGATTAGCGATACCCCGGCTTTGGACGCCTCCGTTTTAATTGCCCACACTATCAACAAGCCACGCACGTGGGTCATGGCTCACCCCGAACTGATACTTACACTCGAACAACATAATATCCTGAATGACTCGCTGGCACGCCTGGAGCGCGGCGAGTCATTCCCCTATGTAATCGGTAAATGGGAATTTTTTGGCATGGAGTTTGAAGTCACACCTGATGTATTAATTCCAAGACCAGAAACGGAATTGCTCGTTGAGAAGGCAATCGCGTGGTTACAAGAATCTCCATCCATAAAAACGGTTGCAGATGTCGGCACAGGTTCCGGCGCAATCGCAGTTTCGATTGTAGTCAACGCGCCGAACGTGAATGTTCTCGCGACAGATATTTCACCGAAAGCCCTACGAGTAGCAAAACGAAACGCAGAAAAATTTGGCGTGAGTGAGAGAATAGAATTCGTCGAGTGTGATCTACTGCCCACGCAATCGCAAATCGTCAATCGTAAATCGTCAATCAATCTGATCTGTGCTAACCTCCCCTACATCCCAACCGAAACTTTACACAACCTACCCATTTATCGCCGCGAACCAACTCTCGCATTGGATGGAGGCGAAGATGGGCTTGATCTTATCCGCCGCTTGCTGAATATCGCACCCAAACGGCTCGCGCCAGGCGGATCGATATTACTTGAGATCGAATCAACACAGGGACAGAAAATTCTATCTTTAGCGCAGGAGACCTTTTCTCAAGCGCGCATCAGCCTGCAACGAGACCTGGCAGGGAGTGATCGCCTGCTGATCGTGGAACTCGCAGGTAAAGCTGACAGGAACAAGCAATAGTGTCTTCGTAAAGATTCGGTAAAATGTAGACATGAAGTCTCCCAATGCAGGACGATGGCACGTATGGCGGGAAAAAGTTCGCGCTCAATGGCTGACGGTCAATGCGACCACTGAAGAGGGACAGCGCCGCGGCCGATTACTCGCCCGTTTCATTGCGATCATGATCGCCCTCACCCTGATAATCACGTTGAGCGATCTGTTGCAGTGGATATTTGCATCTTCTTCCGAGTCTCGGGAGCATTTCTTACTGGATGTCTTCTCGCTCGTGGTTGTTGCGACGTTGTTTTGGTCCAACAAATACGGCTATGCCACCTTTACCGCTCATCTAACCCTCCTCCTGGCTGTCTTGGGCTCGAGTCTACTCTATGCTGTTTACTACAATAAATTTGTCCTGATCTATTTCGCCTTCCCCATTATGATGGCAAGCTTTGTTCTTAAACCGTTCTGGTCAATCATCTACGCAGGTATTTCTGCGCTGGGATACAGCCTTGCACACCTATCGCCGAACCTCCCCCTCCCATATAATTTTGAAGGTGTTCTGGTATTTTTTGCGCTGGCTATAATCTCCTTTCTTTCCGCTTCCCGTCTCGAAGAGGCAGTGAGAAACGCCGAACAATCCGGCGCCCACCCAGTACCGCACTCTCGTTGAGCGCGTCCCTGCCATTATCTATACTGCCGCAACCGACCAGGTGAAGACCCGACTGTACGTTAGTCCGCAAGTTGAAAAGATTCTGGGCTTCACGCAAGCCGAGTACCTGGCTGATTCAACGCTTTGGGTAAAACTGATTCACCCCGATGACCTCCAGCGAATACTGGGCGAAGCCGAATATTTCTATGCCACAGGCGAACCGTTCATATCTGAATATCGCACATTCACCCGCGATGGCCGTCTTCTGTGGTTTCACGACGAGGCCGTGATCCTGCTCGATGATACCGGCAAGCCTCAATTTATTCAGGGGGTCAGGATGGACATCACCGAACGCAAACAGGCTGAAGAAAAGATCAAGATCCCGCTTGCGCAACTTGCTTCCCTGCGCGCGATAGATAACGCCATCATGTCCACGCATGATCTCCATATGATCTTTTATATTCTTCTGAGTCAGACGATTGCCAAGTTGAAAGTGGACGCCGCAAGAATCCTTCTATTCAATCCCTCCGCAAACATTCTCGAATTTGGCGCGGCGCAAGGCTTTCGCACTCCGGGCATCGAAAAAGCCCGCGTGCGTCTTGGGGAGGAGCTCGCCGGGCGCGCCGCGCTGGAGGGCGTTCTGCTGGATGGGCATCGTCTCACAAAAGACTTTTTCTCTTCCGCCTCCCCATTGTTGGCCGATGAGGATTTTACCTGCTTCTTCGCCCTGCCTTTGATTAGCAAAGGAAAGATAAATGGCGTGCTGGAGGTATTCGAACGAGGACATCGCTCTCACGACCGGGACTGGATGGATTTTCTCAACTCCCTCGCCGGGCAAGCCGCAATCGCCATAGACAAAACCTCCCTCTTCAACGACCTCCAGCGCTCCAACAGGGATCTCCGCCTGGCTTACGAAACCACACTGGAAGGCTGGTCCGCGGCTCTCGATCTGCGCGACAGGGAAACCGAGGGTCATACCCAACGCGTCACGAAACTAACAGAACAGGTCGCGAAAAGCATGGGCATAACAGGCGATGAACTTCTCAACATACGGCGCGGCGCGCTGTTGCATGATATCGGCAAAGTAGGCGTTCCAGATCGCATCCTTCATAAGCGCGGACCTCTCACGAAGAACGAGTGGAAGACCATGCGCAAACATCCTCAATTCGCCTACGACATGCTCTCCCCGATTGCCTACCTGCACGGCGCGCTGGATATTCCCTTCTGCCATCACGAAAAATGGGATGGAAGTGGCTACCCGCGCGGCTTGAAGGGAGAAGAGATACCACTGGCGGCGCGCATCTTCGCTGTTGTGGATGTCTACGACGCGCTCACTACTGACAGGCCCTATCGCAAAGGCTGGCCACGGAAAAAGACTCTCAAACATATCCGGGATCAGGCGGGAATACATTTTGACCCGCGCGTGGTTGAAGTGTTCATGCGCGCGATGGAAGCGAGCCAATGCTAATGCAAACAGAGATCATCGCGGCAGATCACCCGCAAGCCCTCAAGCGTGCGCTGGAAATCTTGCGCGCAGGCAGATTGGTTGCCTTCCCCACCGACACTGTTTATGGCGTGGGCGCGCTGGCATTCGATGGCAAAGCGGTCGAGTCAATTTATATTGCCAAAAACCGTCCCATCGAAAAAGCGATTCCCGTTTTGATTGGAGACACAAACGATTTGGAAAAAGTATCGGAAGAGATTCCCGACCTCGCCCGCAGACTCGCTTCCCGCTTCTGGCCCGGACCTCTAACCGTCATCGTCCCCAAAAAGCCGACTCTCCCCCAAGCCGTTTCTGCCACCTCCACCGTCGGGGTCCGCGTCCCAGATCATGACACAGCGCGCACATTGCTCCGCGCCGCGGGTCCCATGGCGGTGACCTCCGCGAATATTTCAGGTCAAGCGAGTCCATGCACTGCTGAAGAAGTATTTGCCCAATTAAATGGCCGCATTGACTTGATCATTGATGCAGGCAAAACCCCAGGCGGAGTCCCATCCACACTCGTGGATTGCATAGGGGGTGAAATCAAAATTTTCCGTGAAGGTCCAATCACACTGGAAGAAATTCTTTCAGTCCTTTAGCCTCCTCACAATCCTCCAATCTCTAATCCTTTGTTTAATCTATGTTCAGGCTACCTTTAAGTACCTGTATATAATGAGAATTGCATTCTCCTAAACAAACCGCCGATGGCTAGGGCAAGTCAGAGGCGGTTTGGCATTTAATCCCTGCGAAGGTTTTGAACCTTCGCAGGGTTAGGATAATGGCCACGTCGGCTGTACGTCCATATCCAGCCCAGAGATATGACCCAACGCGAAACGATAATACCCCGCTGCGGCGATCATGGCGGCATTATCGGTACACAATGAAAACGCGGGAATGTTGACCTTGAATTCTTGTTGCAATTGAAACATGTTTCGCAACGCGCGGTTGGCAGAAACCCCGCCCGCGACCAGAATTTCCTTCGCGCCATACTCACGCGCGGCTTTGATGGTCTTGTTGAACAACACATCCACAACCGCAGCCTGGAATGACGCGGCAAGGTCTTCAACAGGAAGCGTCTTGCTTTTCCTCTTCAAATCATTGACTTCATACAACACTGCGGTCTTGAGTCCACTGAAGGAGAAGTCATACGGGTTATCAAGCCGGGCGCGCGGGAATTTGAACCGCGTCGCATCTCCGCTCTCCGAGACTTTTTGAATGGAGGGCCCGCCTGGGAACGGAAGCCCCAACAGCCGCGCAACTTTATCGAAAGCCTCACCAGCCGCATCGTCCCGCGTGGAGCCGAGGCGTTTGTACGTCAAATGATCGGTCATGAGATTCAGTTCGGTATGCCCGCCTGAGACGAGCAGCGCCATCAATGGAAATTGCGGTTCAGGTGGAATCGATTCGCCCGCGTTGTAAATCCACGAAGAATAAATGTGCCCTTCGAGATGATTGACTCCCACGAGAGGCAAGCCCGTTCCGAGCGCCAGGCCTTTTGCCATGTTCATGCCAACGACCAGTGAACCCGCCAAGCCAGGACCGCGCGTGACGGCGAGCGCGTCTATATCTTTCAATGTGAGATTGGATTCAACGAGCGTTTGCTCAACAACGGGGATGATGCTCAACACATGCTGGCGCGAGGCGACCTCAGGAAAGACGCCGCCATAACGCGCGTGGATGTCCATTTGCGATGCAACCGTGGAAGCCAATAGCGCGCGCCCATTCTCGAGGACGGCGCAGGCAGTCTCATCACAGGAGGATTCGATGGCAAGAATACGGGCAGAGGGAAGGATAGTCATCTCAAATTCTTTTTACCACAAAGGGCACAAAGGTCACGAAGGTAATGATTCAGAGCCTAAACCTCAATCCCCTCTTTGTGTACTCACCTGCACTTGCATGCAGGCGCAAGTGTCGTGTCCTTTGTGTTTTATTTGTTTTTCCACTTCTTCATCGGCAGGACAAAATCATACGGATACTCGGCAAGTTTTTCGATTCCTCCATCCGGGCGCACCCAGTAGGAATCTTCGATTCGCACGCCGATGCCTTTTTCGGGATAATATAGTCCCGGTTCAATCGTGACAACCACGCCGGGTTTGAGAATGTTGTCGTCACTGGCGGTCAACCCTGACCACGGACGCTCATGCACATTCAATCCCAACCCATGCCCGAGTGAATGGACATAACCATCCATCACCACCCCTCGCGTGTTCAGGGGAGTCTTATGACCGTTTCTTCCAAACTCATCACAGACCATCTTATTATATTCCCTGAAACCCGAGTTCAAATCCATATTGTCTATTACTTTGTCATACACAAACTTGACTTCATCGTACAATTTCTGCGCTTCAGGCGAAGCATAACCCAGCGACCATGTACGCGTGAAATCATAAAAGTATCCGCCGCCCGCTTCGCCTGGGAAAATATCGAACACAATTGTTTGCCCCAAACGCAAAACATCATCGGGATTGCCCATCGAATGTGGAATCGCTGCGTCGCGCCCGATGGCAAAGATACAGCCTTCCGAGTCCACTGCGCCGCGCTCGGCAAGCCATAATGTGATTTTTCCCTTGACATCGCCAACGGTCAAAGGCGCGCCGTCCTCTTTCAATAACGCCTCATCCTCGCTGACTGCGCAGGCAGTCAGGTAGTCCGCGACCATGCCAACCACTTCAGTTGTCACCTTACCCATCCTGCGGATGCGCGCCACTTCGCCTTCATCCTTCGTTTCCATCGCATACATGAAAATCGTATCATCGTGATTTTCACCAACCAGGTCCATCTCTGGTAGGACTCTTTTGATCCGGTCAATAATATAGAGGCCCATGCTTATATTTATCTGGCCGTAAACGCCGACGCGGCCCGAAGCAATATCCTGTTCAAGGAAAAAATCCTTTGGGCGTTCTGAAAATTCTTCCATGGCGCCTCTTCGCAGTGGAATGATTTTCAACCCGCTTCTTTCGGCTTCTTCTCTTTCCATGGCATTGCAATATAAAACAGCAGGTTCATTGCGTTTCTTGAACAACACCGCTTTACTAACGTGTCCGCCGCCCGTCAGGTAATACATGGGCGGGTTGTTTTCCGCGTTGCCCAGCACAATGATGGCGTCCAGATTTCTGGTTTGCATGAGCGCGTCGAGGTCTGATTTCATTGGTCTCCTTTTTAACACGAAAGCCGCGAAAAGAGCGAATTACGCGAATTTTCTTTTTTGTTTTGTGTTCACAACCCGCGCCACCTGCAAACGATTTCCTCCGAAGTTGATCACCATCGCGAGTTCCAAACCAGTCGCTTTTAGATAGGATAACGCCTGTTGCCTGTGAACCGGTGCAATTTCCGCCACCGCTTTCAACTCCAGGATGATACGCTCATCTACAATCAAATCAATTTTATGCAACCCCACCTCTGCCCCTTGAAAATAAATCTTTACCCGCTTTTGCTGCTCAACAAGACGCTTTCGTTTTTTCAGCACGATTACCATCGCGTTTTCATACACATCTTCATCAAACCCTGGACCGAGTTCATTAAACACTTCATACCCAATTTGAACAATTTGATAGGAGAGATCTTTTTCAACAATCTCGGTCATAAATCAATCCCTTCGCGTTTTTCGCCTTATTCGCGCAATTCGCGTTAAGCCTTGGGGTTTCGACGCTAATCACGCAATACCTTCTTCAATACCTGCAACAACAAATTATCGTCAAGCACAGTGCGCGGGTCAAGCAGAACTTTGTCGTTTTCTGTTCTTGCGATGACTGGCGGAATCATCTCGCGTAGCTTCGCTAAGAACTTGTCCGGGCTTTTGACATTCAACGACAACACAAAAGTGGATAAGGACTCTTCAGGCAGGCTTCCCCCGCCCACAGTGGATTCGGACTTAACCACATCGCCCTGCCCCAACGCCTCCCGCCACGCCTCCGCGCGGACTTTGAGTTGATCCAGCGTTAAGGACATCATCCTCCAGATGGGGATTTCGCGCTCCGCCTCGTCCTTGAGATAATGAAGCAATGTTGTGGTGATTCCTGCAAGACAGATTTTATCTGCGCGGACCGCGCGCGCCAGCGGATGTTTCTTGATCTTGTCAATTAGATCCTTTTTGCCGAGGATGATCCCGGCCTGCGGACCGCCTAATAATTTATCGCCAGAGAAGCAGACCAAATCCACACCAGCCGCGAGTGACTCACCCGCTGTTGGTTCATGAGCGAGACCGTATTCGGCTGTGTCAATCAACGCGCCTGAGCCTAGATCATCCACGACGATGACGCCTGCTTGATGGGCAACGTCAACGATCTCTTTGAGTTCAGGTTCTTCGGTAAAGCCAACGATCTTGAAATTACTACGATGCACGCACATGACGAGCGCAGCGTTTGACAGTTCCTCCTGATAATCAGATAATTTCACTTTATTGGTCGCGCCCACTTCGACAAGTTTCGCGCCTGATTGCTTCATCACATCTGGCAGGCGGAATCCGCCACCGATTTCGACGAGTTGTGTGCGTGAAATGACCACGCGTTTTTTGTTTGCAAGCGAGGATAACACCAGCAACACCGCCGAAGCATTGTTATTGACCACGAGCGCGGCTTCAACATTCAATAACTTTTGCAGGATCGCTTCGGCATGAATAAGACGCGAACCGCGTTTGCCTGTCTCCAAACCAAATTCGAGATTGGAATAATTTGACGCAACTTCATTCATCGCGGCGATGGTTGCACTGGATAACGGCGCGCGTCCGAGATTGGTGTGGAGGATGACTCCCGTTGCGTTGATGACTGGGAGGAGAGTTGACGTTGTCCACGCGCGTAGATGAGATTCGGCTTGGGATAGGATAACGCCTGTCGGGGGCAACGCAGTTTCAGGGGCAAGTTTGAAGCGGGCGCGGGTTTCGTCCAATGTCAATCGCAAGGCATCCAGAGTCAAAGGGCGGCCATAACCGTTGATGAGATGAGTCGCATTTTTTATGAGTTGTTCAACGGAGGGGAGATTACGAAGTTCGTTCATCGGGGTCAGCGGGAGGTTTCCAGTGCGAACGTTCGCGCATGCGTGTGAAATATTCGATGGCAAGCAAGCCGCCCGCAAGCCCAAGAATGACGTAGACGGTGACAAGCCGCCCAAGTTGAAGCCATGCGAGCGTCGCGCCGTATACACCAAACCACAATGCCTGGCGGATAATGACGTTGGATTCGGCGGGCGGCTCATCAGGAAAGCGACGATGGAAAAAATAAACGATTGGCAGCATGGTTCCTGTGACCGCCATCAAAGAGAGAATGAAGAATCCCCAACGAGACCAGACGTATGGAAGCGTTTGTGTGATAAGGAGAGCCAGGCCCCCCCAACCAATGACGAACAGCGTGAGGGCAGAGATGCCAAACGGTTTGAAGTTTAACGGTTCATCCATTGAATGAATTATACTAGGGAAGGATAATGAAAGAAGGATGAAGGATGAATATTGGTTCAATAAAGGGTAGATTATGGCTCTGTGTACCCATAATAATCACGGATTTAATAGATGTAACTGTAACCATGCTTGGGCAACCTGCTGAATACTGGAAAGGCTCATATAACCTTGTGAGAGAATTTAATCCTTTTGCCCGCTGGTTTATAGTAATACACCCTGTGGGTGCTGTGATTTACATTGTCCTTGATATCGTGATGATTTCAATGTTAATTATCGTGTTGCCATTAATGATCTCAAAAATCCTGTCTGCTTTTTGGGCTATTGGCTCGGCAAAAGCAATCTATAACTGGCTCGTTGGACCGCTTCACATGGGCTGGTGGATATCCAATGCAGTGATATTGATTCCCACCATCATATTAGTTTATGCATTTGACAAGGCATCGGTCGAACAAACAGTCTCTTCGGTTTCTCTTGTGAACTGCAACAACCTTTGATACAGGCAAAGTCGTCAGAAATCGTCTTTTTTAGCCGTATTTTCGATGATGCAAGCTTAAAAAAGGTGTATCAGAGGTCATTGCAGTTGACATTCTCTCTCTAAGAAGTGAGGCGAACTATGAACGTATCTGATGCAATTCGATTGAAGCGCGCGGTGAGGAAATTTCAGGATAAGCAGTTGCCTGAAGAGGCGATACGTGTCATCCTCAACGCGGGACGCCGCTCACAGTCATCGAAGAACGAACAGGGATGGCAGTTCATCGCGATTCGAGATAAAGCCACCTTGAAAGCATTATCTGAGTGCGGCACATACGCGGGACATCTGGCGGGCGCGGCAATGGGAGTCGCCATCGTCACGCCCAACCCTGAGGGAAGGTTCCAGGATTTGTTCGACGCAGGTCAAGCCGCGGCATATATGCAGCTCGCGGCGTGGGAGTTGGGAGTCGGCTCGTGCCTTGCATCCATTTATGAACCCGAGAAGGCGCGCGCGATTTTGAGATTTCCGTCCGAGTGGCATTTGCGGATCGCGATATCGTTCGGATACCCCGCGGACGAGCAGAAGTTATCCGCCGCGCCGAAGAAGGGAGGGCGGAAGTCATTGGAGGAAGTTGCGCATTGGGAGAGATGGTGAACCGATTTACGATTTTAGATTTGCGATTTCCGATTGGAGCCACACAGTTACTCTTTGCAAAATAATGCAATATCCAGAGGAGAATCATATGGAAAATTTTGGCAGTCTCATCGCGGTTTTACTCGAACATTCCAAGCGCTTCATTGACGTCTGGAATCTGCATCTTGTGATTGCGCTTGGAGCGCTTGGGTTTGGGCTTACGAATCCAGCGATCATTTCCAGAAGGCGCGTGCGAGTGCTTATTTCTGCGGTCTTCATCGCTATTGCCGCGTTCAGTGTGTTTTCCCTTTCATCTCATCAGGAGCGCTCTGAAAAACTATGGACTGCGCTCGAAGCGCGGGTTGCGGCCGCGCCAACTGAATTTATCCCTGAAGAAAAGGCGTATATTGATTCGCTGAAGCCCACATCCTTTATCATCAAGGCTGGCGCAATTGTTGCAGCGGATGTGCTGGTGATTCTGGTTATTTGGTTCAGTCCGAAAATGAAGGAATGAATTGTACATACGCACAATCTAAGTATCAACGAGGACAAACATGGATGAAATGAAATACACCCAACTTGTAGAAGTACTCGGTCGTTGGAAGGCTGAGATCATCGAAAGCCTCTTGAAAGCCGAGGGGATTGACGTGGTAATCTTTCAGGACTCTCTTTCGCAGTCAGCCTATTTCAATCCATTTGCTCCCGTTCAGGTTTTTGTTCCCAAAGAGGAAATCCAGCAGGCACGCGAACTGTTGGCAACTTTTGAGGATACTGTGGAAGATGAAGAGGATGATCAGGAAGAATGAGGAACGGGCGGGATTAAAATCCCTGCTCAGTACATGAAAGCCCCTCGGGCTGATGGTAGAGTCGGCTTCCAGCCGACTTCCAAGAACTGAGGCAGGGATTTATCCCGCCGACGCCACGCCGAAGAAGGGCGGACTAACAGAGTACTATGAAATTGCATATTTTCATGGGTAGTGAGTGGGTATAATCAGAACATCAATTGTCAAGCAGTAGGCATCCACAGAAAGCGGGATTCCATGACCGGTCATTGCTTCATCAGTTATTCCACGACAGACGCGCCAGATTTTGCGCGCAGGCTTGCCGACGAATTGGAAGGCGGCGAAGATAAATTCGTTGATGCATGGCTCGATAAACGCGATATAGACCCAGGGCGGGATTGGGATGATCAGATCGTCGAAGCCATTCAAACATGCAAGTGCATGGTATTCGTGATGACAACTGACAGTATAGCCAGTGCATCGGTCTGTAAGAAGGAATGGAACTGGGCGCTCAAATGCAAGAAGATTGTCATCCCCATTCGTTTGCAGCCTGACGTGGAACAACCCTTTGGGTTGGGAAATCGTCATTGGATCGATTTCACTGGTGAGTTTGAGGCGGGGCTGGCAAAACTGCGTCTATTGCTTCGCAAAATGGATTCACCTGAAGGACAACTTCAAGCTCTAAAAGATCGCCTTGCAGACGCTAACCGCGACTTGCATCGCGCCAGAAGAGAAGAAGACAAACCGCGCATCAAAGCAGAGATTGACGAGTTGACCGAGCAGATCAAACGTCAGGAAGAGATCGTTAGGAATCCCAAAGCGGCGGAGGAGAAGACCGAGAAGAATATCCAAAGCGGATTGGAGCGTGAGCGTCAGCCTGAGAGACCTGTGGCGGGGAAAACGTCCACGCGCTTTATCAATCCGCCGCCAGGGATTGCGCCGAATTATTTTCAGGATCGTTTTGACGAAATAAAAGAGATCAAGAAATTCCTTGAGAACGACTCGCAGCGTTTGATGACCATCGTGGGACGCGCGGGGGTGGGAAAAACTGCAATGGTCTGTCGCCTGCTCAAGGCGTTGGAAAGAGGCGAGCTTCCCGATGATCTCGGCGAGATGAAAGTAGACGGGATCGTCTATTTGAGCGAGACGGGCAGTCACAGGGTCAACTTTGCGAACGTCTTCGCGGATCTGATAAAACTCCTGCCTGCTTCGGGGGAGACTGCCGAGCGGCTGGAGGGAATATATAAAAACCCGCAGACATCCACAGGCGATAAAATGCGCGCGCTGTTGGATGCCTTCCCCAGCGGGCGTGTGATCCTGCTGTTGGATAACTTTGAAACCCTGATCGACCCTGAAAGCCTGAGCCTGCGTGACAGTGAATTGAGCGACGCGCTGAACGCCCTGCTCGGCGGACAGCACCATGCCGTGAAAGCGGTCATCACCACGCGCATCGCGCCGCGTGACCTGGCGATGGGCGAGCCAGGCAGGCAGCACCACCTGAGTTTGGATGAAGGACTCGAATCGCCTTACGCGGAAAACGTCCTGCGTGAAATGGATGCGGACGGACGCGTGGGACTCAAGTCCGCGACCGATGCGCTGCTGAATAAAGCCCGCGAAAAGACTCGCGGCTACCCGCGCGCGTTGGAGGCATTGTATGCCATCCTGTCGGTTGACCGTTACACCACGCTCGAAGAACTGCTCGAGATCAGCCTGCCCGATGAAGTGGTGCAGAAACTGGTGGGCGAAGCCTTCAACCGCCTTGACCCGAGCGCGCAAAAAGTGATGCAGGCGCTGGCTGTGTATAACCGTCCTGTCAGCCCCGCCGCGATTGATTACCTGTTGCAGCCGCATTTGCCAAGCATTGACAGCGCGCTGGTACTAAATCGTTTGGTGAACATGCACTTCGCCCGCCGCGAGGCAGGACGATATTATTTACATCCTGCGGATAAGGAATATGCTTTCAGTATTATTCCTGTTGAAGA
>CAZIYY010000021.1:0-31570 GCA_964543585.1 uncultured Anaerolinea sp.
ACTTTCATTTTCCAGCTTCTATGTACTCCACGATGTGCTCAAGGTCGACAATTACCAATTACGTTTAATAATCCTTGCATGACTGACATCGAAGTTGAACATAACAAAACCCTCGATTACCTGTACTCTTTCGTAGATTATAGTCTGAAACATTCCTCCGAATTAGCCAGGGCGGATTTCAACCTTTTGATGGAAGAACTTGGAGATCCGCAGGCGAAGTATCACATCATCAAATTCTGACTTTCATCCTGAAACTCGCAAAATTCCTGCCTGCCTTATACGCACATCTCTGTTAGTTATTACAGGCCATCCAATAGTCCTTGAAAACCCTGCCGATCTTCCTCTCAATGACCTGTTCAGAATTTAGGTTTACCTCCCCCACAAATTGACTCAATAAGGAATAGGGCAGGGATTTCCCGCCAAGATTATTCATCAATTGTTCAAATGCGTTTCGAACTTCAGGCTGAACCCAGTAATACCGGGCGCGGTCGCTCAAACTGTATTTTCGCTTGAAGGCTTTTTCGTCCTGGGCGCCATGATAATATTTCCTCCAATATTCAGGGCGCTTCAACATGACATCATCCAATACTTCAATCAAATTCGAGCGCACGTCCCTTGAAACCAGTTCATTCTCGATCATTGCCAATGCAAAGACCGCTTCCCGAAATGCAAATGTGAGCGCTGGACCAACTTTGAGAATGGCGAAATGATCGCGTACAAGATTCTTCAACGCATCCCGCGTTTGATAATCAGTCGAATGTGCTTCATAAATCATCGGCTGACTCTCGATAAAACGGGATAAATCTTTCGCGGCTTCGGGTTTGTACGGCAAAACAAAATCATCGCCGAATTCGACTCCAGGCTGGACGACGACTGCGATGACTCTTTCCCATGCTGGCTCCAAACCCTCACGAACAAATGCCTCACGCGTGACCTCGATGGTCTGCCGCGCGTCTTCAACCTTTGTCACACTGACGCCTTCCTCGCGCTCCGTCGCGCCGCCTGGGATGGGAACTTCTGTGCCAATCACATATCGCAAACCTTGCGAAGGTTTCGAAACCTTCGCAAGGTTCTCCGCCACCTTCGCCAATTGCGTAGCGCGTTTTGCAATCATTTCAACATTCAGCGCGCCCTGCGGGTCATCGGAGAGCCTCATACTGCAATCAAGATGGATCTTTGTAAATCCGGCCTGCACATAGTCACGGATCATCACTTCGGATTTTTGTAAGGCAGATTCGGCAGGTTCGTTTTGCCACACGTTCGGACCAAGATGATCGCCGCCTAAAATGATGTTCTCGAATGGAAAAGTATTTTCCTCCGCGATCCCGCGTACATACTCAACAAACTTCGCCGGGGTCATGCCTGTATATCCGCCAAATTGATTCACTTGATTGCAGGTTGCCTCGATAAGTGGCGAGACCTCAAAGGTTTTGGAAACTTTTAGGGTCTGCTGAATAACATGTGGATGCGCAGAACAAATCGAGGTAATACCTTTGGCTTCCCCTCGTTTTTGCGCTTGAAGAATTTCATCAAGATACATACTTCATCGCTTCTTCAAGGGATGGCTGTCCATTTGTGCCGCCCGCGCATTGCGTGGATAACGCGCCGCACACGCACGCCAGGCGCAATGACTTTGCCAATTCCCAACCATTCAAGTAGCCGTACATAAATCCCGCGTCGAATGAGTCTCCTGCACCGACCGTATCTACAACGTTGACTGAAATTGAATCGGCGCGGGTGATTGAATCTTGCTGGCAAGCCAGCGCACCGTGCGCGCCGAGTTTGATTGCGACGAGTTTCGCTTTTTGCGCGAGTTGCTTCGACGCAGATTCCACATCGCTTGTGTTTGTGATTGAGAGAGCTTCAGTTTGGTTGGGAAGAAAAATATCTGTGATTGAAAGAAGTTTATCGAAACCCGTCCATTTTTCGGACGGGTCGTAATTTGTATCGAGTGAAGTCGTAAGCCTCAATGAACGCGCGCGGCGAAACAGACTAGGTAGATCAGGTTGAAGATTTGTTTGCAGGAAATAGGATGCAACATGCAGGTGTCGCGAATCGCGGAGCAACGCGTCAGGGATGTCTGAGGCTCGCAGTTCAGCGATCAAGCCAGGGTGAGTCAGAATCGCTCTGTCTGCATCTTGATTAAGGATTACGCTAAGTCCAGTTTGTCCACCTTCACGAACGATAACGTTGCTCACATCCACATTGCGTTTTGACATTTCATCGTGCATGAAGCGACCGAAGACATCCTCACCGCACACGCCGATGAAAGCAACCTTCAACCCAAGCCGCGCCGCGCCGCATGCAAAGATGGCGGAGGACGAGCCGATGGTGAGCGTTGCCGAATCAACAAGTTTCTCAGCCTGACCAAACTCAGGTTTTACATCACCCGTTAGAATCAAATCTGGGTTGATCTCGCCAGCAATGAGGATATCAAACATCAATAGGTCTCACGTTTCAGGTTCCAAGCACCAAGTTTTGTCGAACGTCGAAGATGAACGAGATGTCTTCGACGTTCGACTCGGATTGTAAACCGTATCAACGCTCGTCCGCGCCAACGTCCACTGTGCCACCGCTGATGCGTGGGGCACCGTCAATGTCGGTTGTGCCCATCTGCGCGCTGGGTAAGTTCTCGCCCGCGTTGATGGCGGGCGACCCTGCATTGATGTGCAAGTTGCCGCTCGTTGGATTCACAAGCAACGGGTCAAGCCCGATAAGACTGGTTGCATCGTTACCCGACGCGCTTTGATATGCGGCAAATGTGGTGTAGTAGATGTTGTGCCAAACCCATGTGCCGTTCGAACCGCCGCCCACCGCAAAGAAAAGATTACGGTCGATAACGTTGCCTATCATCACAGAACTCCAATTATTGATGAAAAGCCGGCTATCGTGGGCAAAGATGATGTTGTTCTTGATGAGGTTGTTGCGTGTGTCGAACTGAATATAGATTTCGCCGCCCCAATCGCGTTGTGTGAAGTTGTTGTAGAGCGTGTTGTTGACGATCACGCAGTTTTCGGTGCTGCCGCGGCGTTTGTCGTATCCACCAATGGCAATCCCCGTCTGCGTATTGTTGTAGAGGAAGTTGTTGCGGAGCGTGACGAAACTGGTGTTCCTGCCCGCGTGTTCGCTTCCCAGTTCAACACCAAGATTGGAATCATGCACTTTGTTGCGCTCAATGACGATGCGCGTACCGCCATCCACATAGATGCCGCCTGCGCTGCGCTCGTTGCCATAGGCGGGGTTGCCAAACGAGTTGATGTTATACACGAGATTGCCCACCACAGTGCCGTCGCGGGCGCGGTCAAGGGCCGGATTGGGGTTCTCGCCTTCGAAGCCGATGAAGTCAATGCCGATGTTGTCGTTATCATGCACGATGTTATTCGAGACCGTGAAAAACTCCACATTGCCGTTCAACACCATCGATTCGCTCCAGCCGGTCTGCAGGTCGTAGACCTCATTGCCGTCTATGATGAGATCGTGAATGGAAGCATTGGGATCGCGGCCGTACACGGCAATTCCGTGCGCGCCGCAGTGACTGCAGCTGTTCTCGATGTTATGCACCTTGTTGTTGCGGATTTCTAAATGATCGCCGTTGCCTCGAACCCAGATACCTGCAGGGAAGACCGATGTGTTACCCCCCGCTTGCAGGTTGCGGATCTCGAAGCCAATTAGCTTGACGTAAGCCTTGTTCTCGATCACAACCAGGCCTGTCTCGTTGACGATGGGCAGTCCCGTTCCATCAATGATAGGCGCGTCGGTTGAGAAATTCTGCAGGGTGATATATCCACCGCCCGCCGAGCCAGAATTACGGAACGTGACTGTTTCGTGGTACACGCCATTCATCACCTGGACGGTGCTGCCCGCAACCACGCGATCCATAGCATACTGGATATGCTGCCAAGGCGAAGCCTGACTACCATTGTTAGAGTCGCTTCCAGTGATCGAGACAAAGTAATTGCCAGCAGGCAGAGGTGTCGCGGTCGGGCCGCTAGGAGTGACCGTGGGTGTCGGCGTCTTGGTCTTAGGTGCCCTGGGCGGGGCGGCCTGAACGCTAGTCAGATTTACTGCCCACATGCTCACAACCAGTATTGCGATCATCGTAATGCCGACGACAATCCTTTTGAGCTGTTTCATTTCAAATCTCCTTACATATTATTTACGTATCCACGACACCACGTTACCGCGTGCCTGACAGGGACATGGATACTAACGTAACGCACCCCGCCACGCGTCAACTGCAGCGTGTTTGAAGAGTCACCTCCTTCCTTTCGATTATGGACAGGTCTTTATCCAGGCATCGAGATTGCGATGCTTTAGAATGGTGTTGAATTTGAGTTCCTTTGATTTTTGGCAATAGGATGCAAAGTCGCCTCCGAGGTCGGTGTATTCCGCGGCGAAGACGGGTTTGCCTGCTTCAATAAAGGGGGACATCTTATCAGCCCAGTTGTAGTAAAACGCGTCTTCGGTGATGGCAAAGTCGAAATGCTCGACCAGATCTTTCACTTGGTCAGGCGCGTTCTTCATACCGATGGCGATCCCGCGTTTGTGGGATTCGTCTGCGAGCCAGAGCGCGAATTTTAGTTGGTCTTCGTACGTGAGCGGGAAGCCTGTGTCGTTTGCGTGGATTTCCATGTTGTCTGGTTCGACTGCATCGAAGCCTTTGGCTTTGCACAGGTCAAGCCGCGCAAGCATGATGGGCGCGAGTTTATCTATTTGACGAATGTCCAGCCATTTTTCGCCGTGCCAACCTTCGTAATCTTTACCGAGGATTTCTGCTGGAAACTTATCTTTATCAGGCCGCCAATCTTCCCAGGAGCCGACACTCATGTAGCAAATGACCTTGCGACCTTTGGCATGTAATTCGTCAATGAGGGATGGGTCAACATACAAATCAATATCATACACATCGGCTTCGATGGATGTGTCAATATCGTTGTCGCCGATTTGCCATTGCCAGGTGAGTCCCACTGTGGGATGCCACCAGGATGTTGCGTGTTGCGGGGTGATAGGGGTGGAAGGCATGAGGGTTGGAGGCTCCGTCGAAACAGAATCAGGTTTGCAGGAGGGTGAGTCGGGTTTAAATCCTAATGAGGAAGGAAGTTGGTCATTGATATTCGGGCAGCATGTCACCATGCGCTTCGATGAGGTCATCCACAAGAGACCAGATTTGGTCGAGGCTCAACTCAGCGGCGGTGTGTGGGTCTAGCATGGCCGCGTGATAAATGTGTTCGCGCTTTCGCGTGAGCGCGGCTTCGACCACGAGCGATTGAACGTTGATATTCGTCTGCTGGAGCGCGGCAAGTTGCGGCGGCATCATTCCAATTTTGGTGGGCTGTAATCCGTTCTTATCCACAAGGCAGGGGACTTCGACGCAACAGCCTTGCGGCAGGTTATCAATCAGCCCGCGATTGGCGACGTTGCCATACACGATGCGCGGCGCGCCAGTTTCCATTGAGTGGATGATGAGCGAACCATACTCCTGACTACGCTCATATCTGGCTTCATCCAGTTCGCCGCGTTCAAGAGCGGCTTTCTCTGCCTCCCATTCCGCGATTTGTTCTTCGCAACGCGTGATATATTCATCCAGTGGAATCTCGTATTGCTCGATGAGGTCGGAGCGGTCGCGCTTGATGAACCACGGAACATACTCGCTGAAATGCTCACTCGACTCAGTGACAAAATATCCCGTGCGGCGAAAGACCTCGTAACGCACGTGGTCCGATAATTCGCGGTAACGCCGTCCGTAGGATTTCGCTTCGAGCGCTTTTTGGATTTGCGGATACAGGTTCTCGCCGTTGCGTTCAAACTTCAAATAGAACGCCATGTGATTGATGCCCGCGCAGACATAATTGATTTCGTTGTACGGCACGCCGATGTCTTCGGCGAGCGATTCGGCTGTCCCCTGCACACTGTGACATAACCCAACTGTTTTAATTGTGCTGGCGCGGTTGATTGCCCAGGTGTTCATCGCCATCGGGTTGACGTATTGTAGGAACATCACCTCGGGACAAAGTTCCTCCATGTCTTTGCAGATATCGAGGAAGACAGGGATGGTGCGAAGCCCGCGCATGATGCCGCCGATGCCAAGCGTATCTGCAATCGTTTGGCGGATGCCATATTTCTTGGGAATCTCAAAATCAATAACCGTGCTGGGTTTATAGCCACCCACCTGGAACATGCTGATGGCGTAGTCCGCGCCATCAAGCGCGCGGCGGCGGTCGAGCGTCGCTTCGATTTTTGGTTTCGCGCCGAAGAAGTCCGCAACTTTATGCGCGACAACTTCGGATGTTCGCAAACGTTCGGGGTCAATGTCCATCAAGCTCATGGTGGAATCGGCAAGTTCGGGGAAACTCAAAATGTCGCCCAAAAGATTTTTCGCGAAGACAGTGCTCCCCGCGCCGATGAATGCGATTTTGGTCATGTAATCTCCTAAGTTTGATTATCGTTTGACACCACTCAAAGAGATCCCTTCGATGAATTGCTTTTGCGCGAAGAAGAAGACGATGAGTAGAGGTAAAATGCTAATCAACGCGCCGGACATCAGCACCGTGAACTTACCGCCGTTTTTCATCTGCTGTTGAAAGAACGCCAATCCAACCGTTAACATGGTGTTGGGTACAGATGGCATATAAACCAGCGGATGCAACAAATCATTCCACGCGCCCTGGAAGGTGAAGATGGCAAGCGCGGCGAGGGCAGGTTTGGAAAGAGGCATGTAAATGTTCCAAAAGATTTGGATGAGCGAAGCGCCGTCCACGCGCGCGGCATCCACCAGGTCACGCGGGATGGTGAGGAAATATTGTCGGAGTAGAAACGTTCCGAAAGCGCCTCCCCAGAACGCGGGCAGCCAGAGCGGAACGCTTGTCCCAATGAGATGCAGATACTTGAAGATGATAAAGTCGGGGATGAGAGTCACTTGCGGAGGAATCAAGAGGGTCAAAAGCAAAAGCGTGAAGAGCAGGTTGCGTCCTTTGAATTTGACGACTGCAAAACAAAAGGCAGCCATCGCGCAAGTAAGTAGTTGACCAACTGTAGTGAGAATTGAAATATATGTGCTGTTCCAAAACAGTAATGGAAAGTTGATATCAACAGAGAATAGTTCGCGGAAGTTGTCAAGTGTGAAGGTGGGCGGGATAAGGGTTTTGGTGAATTGGTCTCCAGGCAGTTTGAATGACGTGGAGACCATCCACAAAAACGGACCAACCATCAAGATCATGCCGAATAGAAGAAGAGTATAGGAAATAATATCAAGGATGAGTTTTTGATTTGATTTTGTCATCACGAAATCCTATTCATAAACTACATAACGTCGTTCGAGCCAGAAATAAAATGCCATCAGCGCGGCTACGATGATTGTAAGTTCAACGGCTTGCGCGCTCGCGCCGCCGTAGTTGAAGAAGTTCCACGCGTTGCGATAAATCGAGAAGACTACTACAGGCACGGAACTATCGCCCTGGTTGCGACGCGTGAGCATATAAATGTAGTCGTAGGCTTGAAAGGCATTGACAGTCGAGATCAATGTTTGAAAGAAGATGCTTGGTGTAACAAGCGGGAGCGTGATGCGAAAAAATCGTTGAAATCCATCGGCGCCGTCCATCTCGGCGGCTTCGTAGTATTCGCGCGGAATCGCAGTGAGACCTGCCAGGAAGATAATCATCCCCTCGCCGATTGCGCCCCAGATGTTGACGATGACCACAGAGTACATGGCGTTCTCAGCGCAAAGCCAGCACACAGGTTGAAAGCCCGATCGCTCAAGGATGAAGTTGAGAATGCCCGTATCCCTGCCATAGATCATATTCCAGACCAGCGCGGTCGCAACAGCCGATGTAACTGCGGGCAAAAAGTAGGCGGTGCGGAATAAACTCACGCCGCGAATTTTTCGATTCATCAACACTGCAACGAACATGGAGATGATAACAACGCCAGGCACATACATCGCAGTGAACTTGATCGTATTGGTCAGCGAGAGGCGAAGTTTTTCGTCATTGAACAGGTTGACGTAGTTAACAACTCCTGCCCACGCGGGAGGCGTGAGCAAATCCCATTTGGCGAAACTCAATAGCACCGTCGCAGCGACAGAACCGAGCGCGCCGAATATCAAGCCGATGTAGGTTGGCGTGAGCAAAACCCACAGCCAGAATTTTTCGCGGCCAAGAGGTTTGAGGCCGTATTCCATAGAGGCTCCTGACCCAACCCCCGTTCCCCCTTCCCCGCTTCGACTACGCTGGCGCTCCGCTCAGCGCGAGCAGGGAAGGGGACGAGGGGGATAGGTCAATTACTTATTACTCGCCAACACTTCATCCGCCGCTTTGACTGCCGCATCCAATGTTGGATCCAATTCCGCATCGCCAGTCCAAATATCTGCCATGCCGTCACCGATGGCGCTCGACCATTCATCGTAGCCCTTTAAGACGGGCTTCATATGCGCGAACGCCACCGAGTCGAGGAATACCCGCTGATCCAAATCACCGGGCTGTTTTAGATAGGCATCGCTCTCCGCCACAGACTTTAGCACCGGGATGGCAAAGCCCAATTCAGCGAGGCGTTTTTGTCCCGCTTCGCTCAACGCAAACTTGATGAACTCGAACGCCGCATCCGGGTGTTTGGAATCCTTTGCGATTACAAAACCGGCGCTGTTCACACTGGTCGCGCGTCCCGCGGGACCGCTTGGCATCGGTGCAACACCGAAATTGATTCCCGCCTGCACATACCCCGGCACCGCCCAGTGACCAATGGTCGTCATGGCCGCAACTTTCGGCTGGAACAGGTCCTCGCCATATTCTGCCGCCGTCGTCTCATTCGGATACGATTTATCCTCGAACATCATGTCGTGAAGCAACTGCCACGCTTCGCGCGCCTTCGGTTCGCCGACCAGAGTCCTGGTGTGGTCGGCATTGATGATGTCGCCGCCGTAAGCCCAGATGACTTCGCTCCAAATCAGTTCCATATCCCATGGTTCGGAGTAGAAACCGAACTGGTCAATCTTGCCGTCGCCATCGGAATCCTTCGTCAATTGCTTCGCCGCATTACGAAAGTCGTCATACGTCCAATCCGCGGTGGGATAAGCGACGCCTGCTGCGTCGAACATATCCTTGTTGTAAAACAAGACAATCGTCTGAAAATCACGCGGCAAACCAAACATGCCATCGGGCGTCTTATAGGCTTCAAGCGTTTGCGGATAAACGCCGTTGAGCATGTCGGGATTTTTATCGAGATACGGCTGAAGGTTCAATAGCACGCCGCGGCTCTGATAGTCCAGATAAAGAGGCGCATCCATGGCAAACACGTCGGGCGGAGTGCCAGCCGCGAGCAGGGTCTTCAATTTCGTCCAATATGAATCCCAATCCGAAACATCCACTTTGACGGTGATGTTTGGGTTGGCTGTATAAAAGTCAGCCACAATCTGATTCCAGACCTCCAACTCGGCGGGGTCGCCCCACATCATCATGGTGATGTCGGCTTTCTTGTTGGCTGCGCCGCCTCCACACGCCGCCAGCAGCAAACTGGCTGTTACAACGAGAACGAGCAAACGATATTTCATAGTCTCATCTCCTTTCGATTTGTCCCCTCTCCCTTCGGGAGAGGGATTAGGGTGAGGGTTAAATATTCAGTTGAACAACCGCCGTCAGATTCTTCGGACGGTCGGGATTAAGACCTTTCGCTATCGAACGATGGAAAGCCATCAATTGCAAAACAGGCAGATACAGGACTCCGCGTACGCTCTCAGGGATTTCAGACTCAAAGACGACATCGGCATCATACTCGCCGAGGCCTGCCACCGTTGCCCCAAGCATTTTCATCTCTGCCAATACCTTCGCTTCATGGATGCGATTCGCATCCGATAATATTCCCACCACGAAAGCATTATGAGTCACCATGCTCATCGGTCCGTGACGAAATTCCAAAAAGTGGAATGGCTCGCTGTGCGTGAGAGTCATCTCCTTCATCTTGAGATTTGCTTCACAGGCGAGTCCATAACGAATCCCCGAACCGAGAAAATAAAATCTATCGAAATCCAAATTCTCGCCCATCTCTTTCGCAAACGATTCATAATTACCAATTACCCAATTACCCACCTCTGGCAACCTCCCCATCGCCTCAACTAAATCCCCCCGCCCCGCCATGCGCGCGCAAAATGCCGTCGCGGCGACATACATCGAGGCAAACGAACGTGTCTGCGCCATGGATTCTTCCTGTCCCTTATCAATCACGATATTCACATCCGCCAAACGCGAAAGGGCTTCATTGAAATTGCTGATGACAACCACATCCCCGCGCTTCTCGTGCTTGAACTTCTCAACCGCTTTGACAGTTTCCGTCGTTGTGCCGGAACGGCTGATGGCAACGAGCAGGTAATGCAAGTTGTCCCCATTCGGGGATGCTTCGCGACCAACTTGCGCCACAACTGTTTGCGAATTCAACAACAACTCACTTGCCGGCACAGCCCGCGCCGCGCGACCCGTCAACTCCTGGTACAACGCCGCCGCGGCAAGTGAAAGATAATATGTAGAGCCGCATCCGGTGAATATCACTTGTTCATAGTCTGCGGCATTTGGCAACGACGCGGTGCGCGTCAACTCCAATGCCTGCGCCCATGCCTCAGGCTGGGATTTGATTTCACGATACGTTGCGTACTCTTGCAACGATGACATATTCATCCTTTTAGCACCGCCGACAGCTTTTGTTCATAGTCATCAAGCATCCGCGCTACGATACTTGAAGGGGATACAGAAGGCTGCCTCAGAACACTGCTGCCGATGTCCAACAACATCTCGTCAAGAAATGCTTCAATACGCCGCCACAACCGAAGCGGTGGATGCGGGCGGCCCGTCCGCAAAATTTTCTGGAGCGTGGGTGTTGTCGTCTCAAGTGGGAAGGTCAACTCATCGTACGCGTCAGCGCGGGCAGGCAAAACATTTTCCAGTTTGAACAATTGAATTTGGGTTTCCTTCCTGCTCAAATACTTGACCAGATCGAGAGCAGCTTTCTCATGCTCTGCATCCGCAAGAACGTTTTTCAGGATCACTAGATGATCGCCGCCGATCCATGAAACGCCGGGCAAGGTCGTTACACCAAGGTTATCGCGCATTACCTGCGAAGCATACGGACTCTCCAATAATTCGTTTCCGATTTCCACCCCGCCAACCAACACGGCCGTATCGCCGCGCGCAAAAGCCTGCGTGCACGCTTCCACCGAGAGTCCGCGCAGCGAAAGTGGAATGAAAGGGAATAACTCGAAGAAATTTATCAATCCCGCGCTCGCTTCAGGTTTTGCAAACAATGGCTCGCGTCCATCTGCTTGCATGAAGTCGCCGCCATTGGCGCGCGCCCACGATGAGGCGATATGCACCAGATCCGCAAAAGGGTGCAGGGTGGGGAACGCCCAGGGCGCAACGCCTTTCCCGCTCAGTTGCTCAAAAGCCGCGCGCATGGCTTCTGGTGAAGCAAACGCTTTTTCAGGGTCAAGCCCCGCTTGATTAAAAATATCCTGGCGATAATACAAAACAAATGTATAAATGGACCACGGTATTGCCCACGTTTCGGGGCGATTCCCAAGTTTAACGGTTTCCCAGGTTGAGGGCAGAAAATCCTGCGCGCCACCTATCGAAGAAATATCATCCTCGCTAAACGCGCGCAAGGCATCCAAAATCGCCATGGTCGCGACCCAGGTGGAGCCTATCTGGGAAATGTGCGGGCCCTTGCCCTCCATCGCATCCAATACCAGCGTCTGCCAGGCTCGATCCCAACCCACGCGGCGCAATGAAAGTTGTATTTGTGTATCCCGCTCGAAAGACGCCAACAGTCCGCGCAAAGGCTGCAAATCCTCACGCGTATCCGCGATCAGTAGAAAATTAAGTTCCATGCGTCCTCACAATCCCAAAACTCGTTCGGCGTTTTCACGATAGACCTTCTTCAACACATCGTCAGGCAAATACAAACCGCACACGTACCAGCGTCCCTGTTCTGGAACCTCACCCGTATTGTAATTAAAGTATTCATCGTCCGTTTCGAGGAAGCGATAGCACAATCGATACGCGTCCAGGTCAGGACCCATGTCCGAGCCGAATAGAATTCGGTCCTGATATTGGATAAAAAACTTTCGCGCGGTATAAGGCTGTCTTCCCAGTTCGCCCAGGCGCGCGGAAATATCAATAATATAGTTGGAACACTCATCGAGCATATTCCCAACCCATCCAAGATTCTCGCCATAACAACCCACGTGCGCCCCAATGAATGTCGTATTCTTATGCCGCACCACAAGCGTCTTGAATCCATTCATAATTTCCATGAACGGCGGGAACGGCGGACTCGTGAAAGCCCAATCAGGATGTTCACCGATCTCCTCCCAACGTTCGTTTGTTTCGTCAATCGGGTCAAAAAATGCCACAGGGTCGGCGACATGGATCACCACAGGCAGATTCAATTCGCCTGCCATTTCCCAAATCGGGATCAGGCGCGCATCCTCCACTTTGACTAATTGCCTTTTATGGTCTCTGACGTGCAGCCCAAACGGCTTCCAAATCTTCAAGCCCTGCGCGCCCGCATCCTTCTGGACCTTGAGCCTGCCAGCCGCCCAATCAGCGAATCCATCCCCGCGCGTCTCCCACTGACTCCAATCCACGCCGCCAAAAACTTGGAATCTCTCTGGCGCACCTTCCTTGAAATGCTTGAGATGCCGATAAAGAATCTCCTCGCCCCAGCCGCCATCCAGGTCAACGTAATGAGTCACACCCGCTTCATCGAGCAGATCGAGCAACTCGCTCAACGGCTTGTTATCCCAGCCGCCGCCGAATGGCTCCGCGAGATGATTATGCGCGTCAACAACGGGGAACTTTGGCTTGTTCACCAAGGTCGTTTTGGTCACCAGTTTGGATTGAGGCTTGAAGTCTGTTAGTTTCATAGTTTGATAACTTAGTAGCTGTCGAAGGTCAAACGTCAAATGTCAGACCTTCGATCTTTAACATTCGACGTGTCACTTTACGCAATCACGACCTGAATCCCTTGCTTCTTCAATGCCTCAAGAAATTTTCTGTCAGCCTTTGCATCCGTCACAAAAGTATTCATGCTGTCGAGCTGGGCAAGCAAGGCTGTAGACACGCGATTTACTTTCGTATGATCAGCCACAATGATAACTTCACGTCCAATCTTCAAGATGGCGCGGTCGGTTAAAGTTTCCTGCAGGTAATCATTGGTCAATCCGTGTTCGAGGCTTAAGCCGCGCGTACCCATGATTACTTTGTCCGCGCGAACCTCCGCCAAAGCCTGCTCGGTGATGTGACCAATGAACGACATTTCACTTTCCCGCAACATCCCACCTAATGAGATAACCGTAACCTCTTTTATTCCTGCCAGCATGTTTAGCACAGGCAAAGAATTCGTGAGCACGGTCAGGTTTTTACGATCCCTCAGATTGCGCGCCACTTCGAGCACGGTCGTGCCCGAGCCGAGGAACACGGTCTCTTTATCGACAATCAAGTTTGCGGCTGAGAGTCCGATGCGGGTCTTTTCATCCGCTTGTTCACCCGCGCGTTCGAGAATCGGCAGTTCGGGAGGGGCCTGCTCCACGGAAATCACACCGCCATGCACCCGCTGGACCTTTCCTTGCGAAGCCAGCGATTCCAAATCGCGCCGCGCCGTCGCCACGCTGATTGAAAATTTCGCGACAATCTCGCTCACGCTCAAACGCCGCTGCCGCGTGAGCAGGGAAAGGATCTGTTTTTGCCGTTCGGGGGTGGGGACAAAATCGCTCATAATCGTTCACAATCAATCACTTCCAATCATAGCACTTCCTGGTCAAATTTCAAGAGGCAATATTGGGAACCAAAAAAGACGCTCAATCGGAGCGTCTTTGTCATGGGTGCCGCGCACTTACTCGATCACTTTGAATAACGTATCCACGACCTGTGGAGAGCAGGATCTTGCCATCCAGGTCCTTGCCGATCATGGAATATTCGGTGGAGGACTCCAATATGTTGCCGATGAAGTCCATGGCTTCCTGTGCATTGCCGACGATGGCGCCATCGAAGAGTTTTGCTTTCATATCGCTCCGCTTTCACGATGAACAATCTGTATGGAATAATTCCCCTTTTGGTTATCGCTTTGAAGAATTATTCGATATCATTTGCAAGTTTCCTCCCAATTAATAGCCTGTGGAGTCAGGATACGTTTACTCCGATTACATTGTGGACTATACGACTTTTCAGACAGAAAATCAGGGCAAATATGATAGTCTTGTGAAACAAACATCTGCTCCCCCATTAAATCAAAATACCCGCCGTCAGGGTGAGGGGGGCACCCTAACGACAGGCAGATACATATTACTCGGAATTTATCAGTTTGCCACTAGCCCACTTGTAGGGGATCACTCATACATCGTCCCCGAATGGGGAGACCAGATGATCAATCACCCCATCCGCCGCAGGCTCGATCTCATAGTCCTTGGTGCTTTGCCAATGTAGTGAATCGCTTCGGTTTGTGATAGTTTCCAGTGTATTCCTTCTGCATTTACGCTGCCAACGTTGAGGATGCGTTCGTGTGGATTGAAGCGGTCGCTCTTATTGATACAACGTATTTCGAACCGGGGAGCCATATCTTCTTCCTTCTTGTGAAGTCACTTGATTATCGCGCAAAATAGGGACGCGAGTCAATGAAAAGCGGCACCCGCTGCAAAGACTGCCTCATCGAGTTTCTTGTGTGCCACGCCAACCATCATTCGATGTCAATCATCAGGTCCGATTCTCTTATCGAGAGGAGGGTTTCGTGGGCAACCTGTATTTAATGGAAGATGTTTTACCTTCACGAATCAATTCACCCGATTCGGCCATTTTATTGAATAATTTAGTCACCTGGTCATATCCAAGCCCAAGCAATTCACGGCCTTGCCGATTGGTAATAAAACCATTTTGTTTGACAAACCTGATTACTTTTCGGATAATGTCTTCCGTTACTGTTACGGTTGTTATTGATTTCATTCTCAAATCCCTATTTCATTTCGTTCAATAAATATTTTTCGCCCTCTCAAAATTCAACACCAGCAACTTCTCCAATATCTCCTCATCACTCAAATCAGACTTCCACCCATACGCGGCGAACACAGCTTCATCGAGCCGCTTGTGCGCTAGATCAAGCCAGGTGGGGACGTGCGTTGCACAAGTTCGTAAGTGTGCGCCTTTTCAAAAGGCGCACACCACGATAGCCAGGAATACTTTGCAGGACTCATGGGGAATGACCCGATGAGTTACATGCCTGCGAGCTCCGGCGTGGGTATGACGCCCAGTTGTTGCATCATACCGAATTGGTCAAAGATGCCCCAACTCTCGGCGATCTTTCCATTCGCAATTCGGTCTACAGCTATCCCTGTGACAGTGGACGACTTACCGGTGGCGGGGATGCCAGCCAGTTCACCTTGATGTGTGCCGTGCCCTGTCCAACGCGTCATGACCTTATCCCCTTCGGCGATCTGTTCATCAATCGTGAAATGAACGTCCGGGAAGGCGTTGCGGTACACGGTGACGAGCTGTTTGGCGCCTTCGGGGCCAGTCGGCAGCCCGGGAAGAGCCCCTGGGCCGCTGTTGACGTGGTCCTTGGCGATAATCTCATCCAGCACATTCAGTTTCCCTTTGCCGAAGACTTCGTCGAAGAAACGGCGCGAGACGGTTTTGTTGGTTTCTGTTAACATGGGTTATTCTCCTCACACGATTGGTGTGCGGCTCTTGACGGGAGGCGCACGATGGGGTGGAATAAGTCAGAATGCGTTGATCCCCGTTGTGACTGGTCGCACAGTTTGGGCAGAGCCGCCCTTTATGGAAAACAAAAGGGCCATCTGCAAATGACGCAGACAGCCCTCAAGGGTAAACTGTATCAGCTACAATATCTAATTGACTTATTTTGTTTCATCATATCACATATGCTTGTGTTTGGTTCCCACACCCCCTTCGATTCAACAAAACTCTAACATATCTATCTGCGTATCCGCGGAGCAATTTTTATTGCCTGCTTCGCTCTCTCCAAATTCAACGCCAGCAGCTTCTCCAAAATCTCCTCATCGGACAGATCACTCTTCCAGCCATATGCGGCAAATACAGCCTCATCGAGTCTTTTGTGGGCGAGATCGAGCCAGGTGGGACGCGCGTTATATAAATTCGTCAGCGTGCGTTTTTTCTTTTCGGCTTCACTGAGTCCTTCGGCGTTGAGCCATCTATCACGTTGCTTGACGAGTTCTTTCGCGGCTTGGGCGATGGCTTGGACGCGTGGATCATCTTTTGGCTCTGCGCTTGGAGCATACGGAAAGGGGAAAGTTTCAAAGGTGGTGGTAGGGGTGTAGCGTTGCCCGCTTTCTGCCTCGCGTAATTGAGTTCCTTGACTACGAGACCAAACTTCGTGAATTCTTGATTGAAGTACACCAAATAAGTAATCGCTGTCCGAAGCGATAACAACTACCAAGTTTTCAGAAATAACATTTGAATTGACCCAAGCAAATATTCTATGCTTGGAAACCATTGGTGTTGCAATGTATTTGCCTAAGCCTGATAGGGCTTTTCTCATTCCAGGACGTGTTTCACCAAATAACCACCATTTTTCTCTATGGTTTTTCCTGCGAACTTTATCGCGCAAAGGCTTGACATTCTTACGGACATATTCAAATGGTTTTTCATACCCTGCGGCTTGCTCGAGCGTCATATCAGTGCCAAAATCTATAATCCACATTCTCCTCGGCTGTTGAGTTATGTCCATTGCATTGATCCAAGGCTTTATTACATCGCCATTGGATCGTTTGTTAGGATTGCCTGTGTCTCTTATTAATTCTTGGGCAAATTTTTCGTCAATATCAAAGGGTCCGTTTTTCTGTGTCCCAATGAAACTAATTCCCTGATTTTCCAGTAGTTTCTTTGCTTGGGTCAGATTCGCAGTGCTGGATAAGTCCGAGTTAATTTCTTCAACTAATTTACCATCAAGAGTTTTTTCTTGATTTTCTTCACTATCAAAACCAACCATTGAAACATGGACAGTTGCGCCATCTAAAACCCATTCGCGGTCAGATTGTGCCCAGAATATATCTCCTGTTTCTTTTATTCTTTCCAAAACTTTTCTGTTTGCACCACCGCGAATGCCTTGAGTTGCCAGCAAGCCAGCGCGTTTTACTTTTCCTTTTTCAATCATAGATCGCGCTCTTTCAAACCAGTAACAAACCAAATCGCTTTGTCCTGGAATGCGGTCTCCATAAAGTTTTCGTAAATCTTCTACATATTTATCGCCAAGTTCTGAGCGCATTTTCTTGTCACCCAAAAACGGCGGGTTGCCAATGATGACATCTGCTTGAGGCCATTCAGGTTCATAGTAGCCTTCGGAAGGTTCCGAACCTTCCGAAGGTTTATATGCCAATACCGCATCCATATGCAAAATGTTCTTCACCTGCTTGAGGATGGGTTCGGAAGGTTGCCCATATCCGTTATCACGAAGCCATTGAATATACCCAATCTGGATCGTCATTTGCGCGAGTTCGTGGGCATACTCGTTGGTTTCAATGCCGTACAGTTGCGCAGGCATTACCGTGATATAGGGCCTGCCCGCGCCCATTTCATCCGAGAAGTTGAGCACTTCGTTTTGCAAATCAAGCAGGAGCCGCAAAGCCACATACAAGAAGTTCCCACTTCCACAGGCAGGGTCAAGAACTTTGATCGAAGCGATCTTGTCTGCAAAAGCCAGCAGGGTGCTTTTTATTTTCTTTTGTAAATCCTTCTTCTTTTTGTCTTTCGCTTTGCCCTCTTCAGCCTTCATCCTTCTCACTTCATCCTTGACTTGCTCCCATTCGCGGCGAAGCGGAGCCATCAACACCGGTTCCACGATCAGCAAAATATCTTCCTTGCTCGTGTAATGCGCGCCGAGTTGCGAACGCTTGCTGGGATCAAGCCCGCGCTCGAACAGTGTGCCGAAGATGGAAGGCTCGATTGCCGCCCAATCCAGCGCGTCGATGTCGGCGATGATGTCCATATCTGCGCTGTCCAATTGCAACACGCGGTCATCATCGAAGAGCCCGCCGTCAAAGTGCAGGATCTTGTCCCTGCCGAAGTATCCGCCCGTATTCATGGCGCGAAACAACTGGCTCAACACTTCGGAGAAATCCTTTGAATTACGGCGTGTCTGTTCAAGCAGTTGTGGGAATAACTTTTCGGGCAATAAGGCTATATCTTCGGCAAACAAACAGAACAACAGGCGGATGAGAAAATGGGCGATCTCCTGCGGGTCATTGCCATACTTGCGTAGGTTCTCAGCGAGTCTAGAGAATTGCGCCGCGGCTTCCTTCGTAACGCTTTCAATTGTCTCTTGCGGTTTGAGTTGTTCGGGGTTGAAGAAAACCGTCTTGAGAATTTTGATGCTCTCAGGGTTGAGCAGGTCGTCTAACGTGAGAGTGATGGTCCTTGTGGGGAGGTTGGTGTAATTTGTTCGGATGATAATGTTGTTGATGTCAGAAACGATCAGCAGGGGTGGATTGTTGAGTGAATCGCGATAACGTAATAACTGGCTGTAAGCCTTATCCAAATCATCATCCTTTCCTTTGTATTCCCATCCAAAATAACCGAGTTTGGCAACATCCGCCCAACCTTGTCCGCCGCTGGTCTTTGCCGCGCCCATCTCGAACGCATAGCGTTTTCCTGTTGGGTCAGATTCATTCGGCGTTTGATGACTGACCAAATGGCACAGGTCAATGAAGTGCTCCTGATACGTCTGCTTCTCGCGTGAAGTCACGCGCTTCCATTTGCTGACGAAATCTTGAGGGGTGAGTTCAGGCATAAGGGTTTATCCCCAAACGGGTACAGGATAAGCATACAAGAAAAGCCCTTTTTGAGCAAGACCTCTTGAAAAGTACAGGGGCAGTGTGAGATCATTGCGAAAAGATGAAAACATAAAACCTGCCCCGCTTTGGGTTACAACTCTGCGATCAAAATTCACTGCGCTCCTTCTGCCACTACCACCCGGTCGCGGCCCTCCTGTTTGGCGCGGTAGAGAGCGGCGTCGGCGGCGCGCAACACAGATTCTTTCGTCCGGCCATGCTGAGGGTAGATGGCAACTCCCAAAGACAGCGTGATTCCCTCAAAAGATTGACCGGCATCCTGAACTCGCAGTTTCTTTGCCTCCTGCCGCAGAAACTCCGCGCGTTGATGTGCGATTTCCAGGGATGCGTCCGGCATGATCAGCATGAATTCCTCACCGCCGTAGCGGCATGCGATATCTTCATTGCGTACATGGTTTTTCAAGAGCTTGCCCAGTTCGCGTAAGAGCGCGTCTCCCGTTGCATGGCCGTATGTGTCGTTGATGCGCTTGAAGTGGTCAATATCCACCATGATAGTACCCAGCGGGTGGAGGTGACGCGTGACGCGACTCAAGTGTTGTTGCAGCGCCTCCTCCATATAGCGGCGGTTGTACAACCCGGTCAGCGGATCGCGGATGGATTGCTCGCGCAATGCCTCGCGCAGTTGAGCATTATCGAGCACCAACGCCGTCAGGTTGGCAAACAAGCGTCCGAATTGAATTTGATCGAGGGTGAACTCATAATCTGGTTTGTCCCGGCCCAGGGCCAGCACTCCCAGACACTGGTCATCGTTGAGGATGGGAAAATCCGCCACTGCATGTAGCAGGAATTCATCATAAATAGCCCGGCGGTGGGACCAGCTGGCATAGTCGCTCAACACGGCAGGCTCATGGGTGTCGAATGCCTGCCACGAAAGCAATGCATCGCCGCGGCCCACACGTTCGCCCCTCAAACGAGGCTGATTTTGCGTAGCGGCTTTTACAACGAGCGCATTACCATCAGCCAGCATAATTTCAACATACGGCGCGTCCAGAAATTTGGCAGATAATTCCACGAGCGCATTTAGCAACTGGTCGATCTCGCGATATCTCAGCAGAGCAAGCGTGATCTGGTGCAGGCTGGCGAGCATTTCATTTTGGTGACGGATGGTCTCTTCGTTTTGCTTGCGCGCGGTGATGTCACGCATGGCTACGACCCTGACTTTGCGCCCCTTATAGATTATATCTCTTCCCTGCGTCTCGGCCGGGAATGTAGACCCATCGCCTCGCACCACTTCAATTTCAGAGGCCCCTGGCAAACTCCTCTCTATGTTTGATTTGATCTTCTCTCGCGATTCAGCCGTCAAAGGAAGTATCTCGAAGCCGTTCCTGCCGATTAATTCATCCGGATTGTGAAAACCAAAGAGATCAGCGAAGGCTTGGTTTGCATTCAGAATTATGCCGCGATCGTGGATCATGAGGCCTTCAAATGCCGCCTCAGAGAGACTCCGGAATCTTTCCTGGCTCTCGTGGAGCGCCTCTTCAGCCCGCTTGCGTTCGGTAATGTCGCGCGCAATCCAAAACACAGTGTCTTGCGTCAGCGGCGACACAGCCGCATCCTTCCAAACCTCCTCCTCACCGCCTCTGAGCGGGAGCGCGTATTCAACGTGTATCAACTCCCGGGTTCGCAGGGCTTCCTGAATCGCATCGTGGATGGTTTGCGCGAGCGCCTGGGGCAGAACATCGAACACGGTCTTGCCGAGCATCTCCTGAGGTGACTGGTACAGTTGGTCGGTGCTGGTGGGCGCGACCTGCACGTAGCGGCCCTCACGGTCAAAGACGATCACCACATCCTGCATGGCGCCGAACAAGGTGCGCAATTCAGCCTCCGAGGCGGCCAGCTTCTCGTCAACCTGTTTGCGCTCCGTGATATCGCGCGAGATGCCTGCTATCCCGATCACGCTGCCTTCGGGATTTTTGATCGGCACTTTGGTCGCCGAGAACCAGCGACGCTTTCCATCCGGGGTCGGATTGAATTCGATGCGGTTGATCAGTGGTTCGCCTGTCTCAATGATGCGTTGTTCCTCCTCATAGAAACTCCTGGCAAGATCCGTCTCTTGAAAATCGAGATCGGTCTTGCCAACGGCCTCCTCTGGAACTGCCACGCCCAGTACCTTGGCTTGAGCGCGGTTGATGCGCGTGAAGCGCGAGGCTGTATCCTTGAAATAGATCGTATCCGGGATGTTATCCATCAAAGATTGAAGCAGATCGCGTTCGGCACCTAGCGCGTTTTCGGCCTCCCTGCGCTTGGTAATATCGCTAATGCCAACAAACACCCTGTCCCATGTGTCCTCGCAGCCGGGCGCGACGGTCAGGCGCAGGAAGATCACGCGCCTGTCACCGCGTAGCGTGTAATTGATGGTCTCGCTCTCGAAAGAGGTCTCGCCGCGCGCAAGCGCGAGCAATTGCCCCATGAATGGGACCAGTGATTCAGGACCCAGGACTTTCGACAAGTCTGCCAGCAGTTGTGCCTTGCTCTCCGCCTGGTACATTTCGAGTGTGGCGCGGTTCACATCCACGATTTTTACCTGCTTCGCGCACTCGGCTACAGCCTCGGGATGCGCCTCGAAATACGCCGGGAAATCCACTATCCCCGCAGCGCGCAGATCATCGATATATTGCCGCGCAGCCGAGAAGTCCTCCTCCCAAATGGAGACGGGTGCATGCTCAAACAAGCCGCGAAAACGCGCTTCGCTGTTGCTCAACTCTGCCGTGCGCGCCGCCACGCGCATTTCAAGGTCCGTGTTGACGCGACTCAACTCAGCATTCCTCTCAAGCAGCTCCTGTGAGGTCAACTCCAGGCTGTGTTCAAGCATCCTGCGATCCGCGTCAAACTGCCAATAGGCATCATTGATCGCTCGTAAGAAATCAGTCTCTTCTATGGAGGGTTCAGTTTCACTGGTAAATCGTCGGAGTTGCCGTTTTAGCAGGCTATGTAACTCGTTCATTACAACTCCGACAAGGTGGTGATTGTCATGGTTTGGTTGTGTAACTCACACTTAGCGGAGGGATTGAATGGAGAAATTTCTCCGTAAGAATAGAAGCCGGCAAGAACGGTTTCTTGCCCTAGTATATCCCGTACCCCTTCCACTTCCTCTTCAATGCGCTGCCTGAGAACCAGTTTTCGGCCCACGCAACTGATCAACAACGCCAACTCGGGTGAAGTTTTCCCGATGGCCTCATAGCTTGTTTGTGCTGCGCCAACTGCTCCATCAATGAGCCGATCAAAGTTTGCCTTCATTAACCGTGCATGACCGCCCTGCGGCATATCGCCGGCAAATGTCAGGCTCTGTTCAGCCTCGTTGATACCTAGAATGGTGCGCACGATGCTTTTACCCTCCCCAGTCCTCAGGCTGAGTGGAAATAGCAAGCCGCTGGCAGGTAGATCCTTAGCATGTTCGCCCAGATATTTTTTGTATAGCGCCAAAGCCGGTCGCCCGTCAAGTTCGTATAAAATGTTACCCGTCGAGCGTGTGACCACTCGTTCGGGCCCAAAAGCATCCCAACCACCCAGTGAACCAAACCCCACCTTTATGCGATCCCCATACAAGCCAATGACTGCAATGGTATTTGGCTCCGGCGGCCCATCCCATAGAACCAATGTTTCCTGAAAGCGATCGCCATCGCCCGCCAAGCCACCAGTTAATGTGACACCTGGCGATAAGTGTTGTGTCAGACCCGCGACCAACTCGCTCCCATTCACGTTTTGTCCATCGGAAATGACCAGCACATGCACAAGTGACTCGCGCGGCAGGGAGTTTGCAAGTCGTTCTCCTGCTTGAAAACTGTCGCTTACATCGCTAAGCTTGAGACTCACTCCATGCAGGCGTGTGTGTTCAAAAGCAATGGCAGTGGCAACCAGGGTTTCATCGGTGACTTCTGTGCCATAGATCTCCCCGGCGGTGGAACATCCCAAGCGATGAGCGTTTGGGTAAGCATCCCTAATGTCATCCTGCCACGCAGTTTGCTTAAGACAGGCCGGACTGCCAAAGAGCAACACCAATTGCGCTTTGGCTCCCAACTTGCCGGGAGGTCCTGGCTTCCAGTCTTTGCCCCAGCTCCAACGAGTTTGTTCTATTTGCATTCTTCTCTCCCTTGAGGATCTTGCTGAGAGTGATAGGCGAGTTTGAAGGACACGGGACCTCCTTTGGATAGTGGGGGACGGTGGCGTGATTATACTCTTGGAGGAAAGTTTAGAAGCGTTGAGGACCCTCGACGCTAAAAAGAGCAGACCTCGCCAAAATTGGGGAGGGTCTTCATTGGGATGAAGATGCGGCCGGATGAGAAGAGAATTTATCCGATGGGCCTTATTGAAATATACCGCTGCCTCCTTGGCAGTCTTCGCATAGACAACCGCCTGCCGAAATCCACATGTCCCGACAAGCCTTTTGAGCATAGCCAGTCTATGCCTTAGGCTTACCATCTAATCCGCACAGTACAGGATCAGTACAGGATGCTCGTACGCAACCCGAGTTCACGCCGAGCACATCCCCTGAATAGTTCAATGCGGCGGATGATCAAAATCCCAATTGAGCTCAACGGTTATGTATCGTCACATGAGAACCAGCGGGGATAAAGCAGTTTTCTCGAAAGGGATCAAAGTCCGGACTCGATGTATGTTCTATCAATCAAGTTATGGTGGATTGAGTTTACTCAACCACTCGAAAAAATAAATCCACCACCTGCGGGTCGAAGTGCCTGCCTGATTGCTCCCGGATATAAGTCCGTGCCTCCTCTTTAGACCAGGCGTGCCGGTAGGGGCGGTCGGATGTTAGCGCATCCCATACATCCACGACCGCAAACAGGCGCGCCGTCTTGGGTATCTCTTCGCCCTTTAGACCACGTGGATAACCCGTACCGTCCCATTTTTCATGATGGCAGTACGGGATATCTAGAGCCTGACGCAGATACTCAACGGGCTGGAGCATCTCATATGCAAATTGTGGATGCTTGCGCATGACTGTCCACTCTTCATCCGTTAGCTTATCAGGTTTATGAAGGATGGAATCAGGGATGCCAATTTTGCCCATATCATGCAGGAGGGCGCCGCGGCGCACATGAATGATTTCGTCCTCTGTCATCTCTATGGCCCTTGCCATCTGCACCGTCAATCCGGCCACGCGCTGGCTGTGACCTTCTGTCTCCCGGTCCCGTAAATCCATGGCATGAGACCAGCCCTCGATCGTGGCATCGTAGGCGGCCAGGAGTTGTTTATTTACTTCCACAAGTTTGGTTCTTTCCTTAACGAGTTTCTGATAGCGGTTAAGGCGGGTAATCCCGATCAAACGGGCGCGCAACTCGAAACGGTCGAAAGGCTTGGAGATGAAATCATCCGCGCCGGCTTTCAACGCATTGAGCAGTGATTCGCGATCGTCGAGGGCGGTGAGAACGATAATGGGAATTTCCGCCACCTGAGGGTCATTGCGGATGCGCTGGCATACTTCAAAACCAGTCATGCCCGGCATCATAACGTCCAACAGGATTACATCCGGCAGGAGGGCTTTTGCTTTTTCGATGGCCTGGAAACCGTTCTCTGCCATTTCGAGCCGATAGCCTTCCCCTTCTAGAATCGATTCGAGCGTTTCACGCCCTGAAGCTTCATCGTCAACGATTAGGACTGTACTGTTCATAGATGCTCCTTGAAAAAAAACTGTATGGATCTTACTTTCATCATCTGAATCGTACATCTATGATCCAGAATGCCAATGCGGAGAATCAGGATCTGGTTTCATCATTTTTGGAAAGACAACCTTGAATGATTTTTACGAGCGCCTTCAGGTTTACAGGCTTGCTGATGTATTCATCCATACCTGCCGCAAGGCAGCGTTCGCGGTCGCTCGGCATGGCGAGAGCGGTGAGGGCGATGATCGGAGTATATTTGAAATCGGGGTCACTTCTGAGCCTTTTCGTAGCTTCAAAGCCATCCATTCGGGGCATTTGAATATCCATCAGGATCAGGTCTGGCTGGCTGAGTTTTGCCTGGGTGAGTCCATCGAGACCATCGTGGGCGGTGACAACTTTATACCCGGCTAATTCCACATAATCTCTCAACATCATGGTCACCTCTTCAGTGTCTTCGATCAACAGGATGGTCTGTTTGTTTTCAGCATTAGGATTCACGGCACGGAATTTGCCGGTACTCCTCAATCTTGATGCTGTATCAGCGGCTAAAGCAGGCTCCCACGGCAAAACGATGGTGAAACGGCTGCCGATGCCAGGCTGGCTTGTGACGCTCACACTGCCACCATGCAGGCGTGCCATTTGCGCCACGAGTGCCAGCCCCAAACCCGTGCCCGGGGCTCCGCGGGCAAAGCCCGCATCCAATTGCACGAAGGGTTGGAACACTTTCAATAAGTCACTTTCTTTGATGCCAATCCCATTGTCCCAAACCGTGATCGTCACCTTATTTTCATCCCGATCCCCGTGAACTTCCATCCCGATCTTTCCATCTTCGGGTGTGAACTTGACCGCATTGCCCAGCAGGTTGACTATCATCTGTTTGAGCCGCCGTTCATCCGCCCACATCAAGCCGAGGCCGTCATCGATTATCAGGGTTACATCCTGATTCTTATTCTGAGCCAGTTGCTTGATCATGCGCAGGCTTGCCTGGCATACTGATTGAATATCCATTTTGTTGATATCAAGGGTGATTTGACCGGCTTCAATCTTTGCGAGATCGAGGATGTCATTGATCAAAGACAACAGATGATGACCGCTCTCACTGATGGTGGTGATATATTTCTGCTGTTTCTCGTTGAGCGGACCGGCTGTCTGTTCTCCCAGGCTTTCTGAAAGACCGAGGATGGCGTTAAGCGGTGTGCGCAGTTCGTGACTCATATTGGCAAGAAATTCATCCTTTACCCGCAGCGCGCGCGCCAGGTTCGAGTTGGCGCGGCTGAGGTCGGCTGTGCGTTCATCTACGCGTTGAGCCAGTGAAATCCGTTCACGCTCCAGCAGTTCCTCTGCGCGCATGCGTTCAGCCAGTTCCTGCTGGGCCGCTTGGAATAGACGCGCGTTCTCAAAAGCGACCGCGGCTTGGTTTGCCAGTGTCGCTAGCAGGCGCTCGTCTTGCGCGGTAAAAGCGTCAGCCAATTCGCTTTCCACGCTAATACAACCTATGACGCTCTCACCAATTTTCAGCGGCATGTATAACCCTGAGAGGATTCCTTCATGGATATCCATATATTGTGGGTAGGCATGTACGTTTCCAGTGCGGATGGGGATTCCGGTTTGAACGACCCAGCCGCTCATGCCCTGCCCCACCTTGTTGATCATGTCCTTGAAATGGCGCTCTGTTTCAGCCCTGGCTTCCTCTTTTGGATCCGGCAGGTTGAAAGCGACAAGTTCCAGTTCGTCACTCTCTTTCTTTCGCAAGCGAATCGTCACGTGATGCCAGGAGAGATAACGCGCAACGGTCGAGATGATTCGATCACCAATTTCGCGCGGCGTCAGCAGTTGTCCGACCGCCAGACCGTTCTCATACAGGGCTTCCAGTTCGATAAGATGGCGAAGGGTTTCCTCCTCTGCCAGTTTGCGCTCGGTGACATCCTGGACCGTGCCAATCATTCGAACTGGATTCCCTTCGTTGTCAAATTCCAGCCTCCCCAAGCCATGCACCCATCTTACCTGCCCGTCATTGTTTCTTATGATTCGATATTCCCGATTGAACGGGTTGTGGTCTTTTATTACATGGTCCGTAAAATACGCAACCATCTCGTCTCGATGAGCAGGGTGGACAAGGCTTGCCCAGCCGTTTATATCTGTTCGGTAATCCTTGTCAATCCCGAAGACTTCATTCAGAGTATCCGAACTTTCCCATTTGCCAGACAAGACATCGAAACGATAATGCCCAAGCCGCGCAATTCTCTGCGACTCGCCTAACAGCGCATCGCGCGCGCGCAGTGCATTTTCCATCTGTTTGCGCTCAGTAATATCGTTGATCGAGACGATTACCTTTGACCAGTCCTCTTCGTATCCGAGTGGGATTGAACCATTGACGATCACTTCTATCTGCTCACCGTCCATAGTCCTATCTGTTCCCTCCCAGGTGAATCTCACTAGAGGACTCATTAAGCCCAAAATCTCATCCTGAAAATGCTTGAGGGTAGTCTCGTTGAGCACATCAGCCAGGCTTTTGAGAAGGTCTTCTTTCCGTTCCACGCGGAAAAGTTCCAGCGAGGCCTTGTTTGCATCTGTGATCCGTACCAGCGACGCAAGTTCAGCAACCACATCTGGATGGGTGGAAAAATATTCCCTAAAATCAGTAATCCCGTGTTGCCGCAGTTCATCCAACTGTTTTTTGACAAGGGAAAAATCCTCCTCCCACAGGGAAACGGGCGAACTGTCGAAGAGATCCTGATAACGAGCCTGGCGCTTCATTAATTCCAGCTCCGCCTGCTTGCGCTCAGTAATATCGTGGCCCACACCGATCAGCAAACCCGCAGGCCCGGCTGCATCGACCCATGAAATCCAGCGGGTATTTCCTGCCCGATCCACGATTGCACGTTCGTAGGGATCAGTGACAATCGGGATTTCCCCACGGGCTGCCCGCCCGACATATTCTTTTTCACGTTGCGCTTGACTCGGATCAGAGCGGCTAAACCTCCACCAGTTATCGCCCAATAGTTCCTCTGGCTCATAGCCCAAAATGGTCCTGGTAGCCGGGCTGAGGTAGACAATACTTCCTTGAGAATCGGCAACGAGTACGAGTGCATTCACCCGTTGAAGGATTTGATCGGAGAGGCGCAGGCTCTCCTCCGCCTGCCTGCGTTCGATGGCTAAAGCTACCTGTGAACCGATCAATGCCAGGAAATCCTTATCGCGCTCTGTGTAGCGGTTTGGGTTTTCATAATCCTGCACTGCGATTACGCCAATCGTTCCATTCTGTGTTTTGAGCGGCGCTCCCATCCACGACTCCGAATTAGTCCCGACGAGTTCGACTTCGCCCTGCGCAGCAAGTTTGTCGAAAAGTGCTTGTGTCAATAGAAGAGGTTTCCCGGTGCGGAAGACGTAGGAGGTAATGCTCTTTTCGAGCGTGGACGGCGGAGCAGGCTCATCGTATTTATCCACAGAATAGATTTCTTCAAATAAGCCCGCATTCTTATTGTAAAACGCGACGAAGAAATTCTCGGCGTAGATCACGCTGGCAATCGAACGATGAATGAGTTTCAGGAATTCCTGCAGATCGTCCGTGTTGGTTAGACCCTGCATGATCTCCAAAAGCGCCTGGCGCTCGATCTCAGCCTGCTTGCGATTGGTGATATCGCGATAGTTGATCACGATTGCGTTAACAGCCGGTTCATTCAGCAGATTGGTGGCTGTAGCCTCATTCCAGCGCCATGTGCCGTCGCTATGCCGCAATCGGAAAGCCCCGTGCTGGCGGCTCCCCGGCTCCTCGATCAGTTTGGCATACAAATCACCTGTCCATTTTAGGTCATCGGGGTGCATCAAATCGAAGATGTTATGGCCCACGAATTCATCTTGTGCGTAACCCAAATTGCGTACGGTAGCCGGGCTTTCCCACAGCAAAGTGCCGTCAGCAGCCAGAAGCGAAATGTTGTCCTGTCCGTTCTCGATCAAGGCACGGAAGCGTTTCTCGCTATTCAGTATTGCTTCTTCCGCCTGTTTGCGCTCGGTAATATCTTCGGCAGAAAAAATGATGCCGCCGATCTCACCATGAATATTACGCCAGGGGATAACTGCCCATCGCAACCAATTCTTAGTCCCATCTGCTTGAATCCACAAATCGTCGTCATTCTTTAATATTTCACCGGCCAATCCCTTCTTATGCGCCTCCTTCCAGGACTCGGGCAAATCAGGGTGAATCTCGTAGTGATGGTGTCCGATCAGGTCATGATGACCTCTCCCATATTCCACAACCCAGCGACGGCTGGTGACGATATAGCGCATGTCGAGATCAAACATCGCGATACTTATAGGAGCCTGTTCTATGAGCAAATGCAGTTGTTCCTGGCTTGCACGCAGCGCCTGCTCAATAAGATTGCGTTCCCGCAACAACCGGCCTTCCTCCAGTGCATAGACGACTGCAGGTCCCAGCCGTTTGATATTTTCCTTGAGAATGTAATTGTTCGCGCCGGCCTTCATGCAATCCACAACAACATCTTCACTCGAAGAACCGGTCCAAATAATGAAGGGCGTCAACTTTGCGTGTTCCTGCGCCAGTTTCAGGGCGGTCATCCCATCGAAACTGGGCATGTTGTAGTCTGACAAGATAAGGTCAGGTTGGAATGTCTCCAACGCACTGAGAAAGTCCTTGTGTGTTTCCACCTGTTGAAATGTACATTCTTTTATTGCATTGCGAATTTCGCGTTGTGCCAGGTCGAAGTCCGAATGCACGTCTTCAACGATCAGGATGCGGACAGGTTCACTCATGGTTTCTTACCTTTTCTGTTACTTGTGTTACTCATATATCTTTCTTCACTCAAGCCGCTGTCAGTTCGACAGGCTCAATACAAGCCTCGGCGGACTCCTCGCGGCCGAGACTATAATTTGACCGACTACCTACCCATTATTGAAAAAGAGACTAACTCAACATTACTTCGATGAATGATTATTCATCAATTTCGATAGCCGATGAAACAGATATATCATCTAACAAAACATTTTCGTACCTCTTTGCATATTCGCAAAGGGAGGAAATCCCTACCCGGGGCAGGAACAGGAAATCCGTGTTTCAAGTTTGCGCTTCTGAATCTGCAATCACGAAAACATCCGCTTCGACAATATGAGCAAGCGCCTTTTGGCATTTCCCCTTAAATATACTCCTCATTTCTTTGTTTTGTCATGGCTGGTGAGAATGAATAAGGATTAGCTATCAACAGGCAGTGCACTTGAAATACAAAGAAAAACGGGCGCGCCGACATGCAAAAGTCCTAAATTGCCACGACTTTCAATACCCCTGATCTTTGCTGGAAGGGCCAGCGCTAACCTTGGTGGAAATATCATTATGAATAAATTGCCCCGCATTCGCAACGACATGCTTGATGGATAGGTTAGAAACGCATTTGTCCGGTGATCTATTGGAGATCTGTTGCCTTATTTGATGAGTCAAGATCGACTCAGTCAGAAAATAGTTTGTTTATCAGTTCTTGGATATTGGGAGGATTCATTCTATTGATAGAACCTGGGAAACAATCAGCAAGATTATCGCAAGAATAGATAAAAGAATCACAACGCTGAGTGGAAGAAAATTGCGATACATGTCGGGCGACTTCCGAGCTGCTGGTCAAAGAAGCGGCGTTGCAGATCACGTCGGTGGACACTCCTTGAACTGTGAAGCGTTTACGCTGAAGTTAACGCGCTTTCTCGACACGTTCCCGAATCGCGTTACTTGATTCGCTCACGCGGTCTCCACTTAACTTTTCATAATCCACGCTCGGCACTTCGACGTGAATATCAATTCTATCGAGCAGGGGTCCTGAAATTCGCTTCTGATATTTCATCACTATTGCAGAGGCGCAGGTGCAGGGCTTAAGTGAATCGCTGTAATACCCGCACGGACAGGGATTCGGCGCGGCAATTGGTCAAATAAATAATTGGGCTTTAGACGTAAGAAGCTCAGATTCTTCTAACGCAGGAATGCCTCGTGCAGACCGCCGTCCACGCTGATGATTTGTCCAGTGGTCTTGCTGAATTTACTGCTGCTTAATAAATACGCAACTTCAGCCTGATCTGCCAGAGTGATTGGGGATTTGGTCAGAGTCCTCTGGGCGTAGAACACAGCCAGTTTCTCTCGCAAAGATTCGGTGCTTTCGCTTTCATCGAAGGCGATATTGTATTTGGTCAACGAACTAATGACACGTTCACGCGGGAACATGCTGCTGCCCTCCACAACAGTCGCGGGGGCGAGTCCGTTCACGCGCACCAACGGAGATAGTTCAATCGCAAGTTCGCGCACCAGATGATTAGCGGCGGCTTTGCTGGTATCGTAGGCAAACGAGCCCTGCTTGGCAACTGCCGCGTTCGCGCTGGTCGTAATCACAAGACTGGTCTTCAATCCCTGTGCCAGCCAAATCTTTTTTGCTTCATCGGCAACAAGGTACGGACCTGTCGCATTGATCGCGTACGTCAGCGCCCATTTGTCGTCGGGGATATATCCCTGTTTGTCAGGCGGCACAAAAATGCCAGCCGTGACAATAACGTTATCCACACCGCCATAAGCCAGCACAACCTGCTCCAACATGGACTTGATACTTTCACGCTTGGTAATATCCACACCCAGGCCGATGGCAGGACCACAACCTGAAATGCCGGTCCCTGCCACGCCGATTCCCACGCCGTAAATATCAATCAATTCATTAGCGGTTGCTTGAGCCGCCTCTTCAGACAAGTCCGCACACACAACATGCGCGCCTTCCCTGGCGACGCGATGCGTGGCGGCATTTCCGATGCCGCTTCCCGCGCCAATCACTACGACCACATTGCGGGCAAATTCCTTTTCGGGAGGCATGCGTTTCAACTTCGCTTCCTCCAAAAGCCAATACTCAATATCAAACGCTTCCTGGCGAGGCAAACCCTGATACTCGCTGATGGCTTCTGACGCGCGTATGACTTCAATTGCAAGAGAATAAAATTCTGCGGTCACACGGCTCTCGCTTTTGTTCTTGCCCCATGCAATCAACCCAAGGCCTGGGATCAAGATGACGGTCGGATTCGGATCGCGCATGGCGGGCGAACTGGGATGTTTGCACGCTTCGTAATA
>CAZIYY010000021.1:31580-36537 GCA_964543585.1 uncultured Anaerolinea sp.
GGACGCGTAATCGCTTCGATACCTGACCAGACCTGACTCCAGTTTCTCGAGCAGACTCTCCACTGATTCTTTTTGAGGATTCCAATCGACGTACAGCGGCTTGATCTTCGTCCGCAGAAAATGATCAGGGCAGGATGTTCCGATTTCGGCAAGACGTGGAGCGTGAACGCTGTTGACAAATTGGAGCACCTTCTCTGTTGTGTGTACCGTGCCGATGAAACGATTCTTCTGCGAGACCATGCCGCGCAATTTGGGCAGAAGATGAATAAGAATCTGATTGCGCTCTTCTTCACCCAATGATTCATATTTTTGCGCACCAAAAGTCTTCTCGCCCTTATCTTGCCCCTCGATATAGCGCGCCGCTTTTTCAATGAAACTGAGAGTCAAATCATAACAAGCTTTATCATCATCCGCCCAGTTGATGAGACCGTGCTGCCCCATTACAAGACCTTTCAAGTTCGGGTCTTGTTTCAATTTTTCCTTCATTACCAATCCCAAATCGAAGCCTGGTCGTTGCCAGGGTACCCACCCGACTTCCTCCTCGAACACTTCCTGCGTCAGGCGTTCCTGGTCTTTACTTGCGGCAATGGCAATGACAGAGATGGGGTGCATGTGGTCAACGTGACGAAACGGGATAAGACCATGGAGAGGCGTATCAATCGAACTTGCAGCGGGGTTCAAATTAAAGGTGGTGTGACGATACATATCCACCATCGAGTCTTCGATTTCAGTCTTCACGCCTTTGACTTCAGCCTTATTGTAGATATTTTCCAGCGACAGGAATTTATCCATGTAGAGCGAAGCGAAGTTAGCCCTCGTGGAAGTGCGCAAATCTCCGCCCGAACCCTTAACCCACAACACGTCCACCTCCTCCCCGTTCAACGGGTCGGTCATCTTGATTTTTGAGGAGGTGTTGCCTCCGCCAGTATTGGTGATGCGTTGGTCCGCGCCGAGGATATTACTGCGATAACGCAGGCGCTCCACGGGATCTAGTTGATTTGCGACATTATCATCCCAAAGGTAATTGACGTGCTTATGGTCTTGCGGCTTCAAAGTCATACCATTCTCCTGCAATAATTTGCTCAAGCCGCCGTCCTCGGCATGATGCATTCTTTCGTCTTTCTTCTTTCAATGCAGGAAAGACGAAAGAGGAAAGAATTTACGCTCGCTTTGATAACTCCTTCTTCTCATAATCCTTGATGACATTCATAAAGTCCATGCTAACGGGGACGTTCCGCTTTATGCAATGATAATCCCACACCGCGCTGAACGGCATGGACTTGAATTCCTCCTGCAATGCCAATCTGCTGGAGAAGTCGCCTTCGATTTCAAATTTCTTCAGCATTTCTTGCGGCTCAAGCAAAGCGATGAGTAATGCACGCAAGGTGTTGCGCGCTCCTATCGTCCACGCAGCGACGCGGTTAATACTGGCGTCGAAATAATCCAATCCGATATGAATCCGTTCGAGCGCATCGTTGCGGACGATTTCGTGGGCGATGGCTTGCGTATCATCGTTGAAGGTGACAACGTGGTCACTATCCCAGCGCACCCCGCGGCTGACGTGTAACAACAGTTCATCAAGATAAATCAACAGTGATGAAATCTTATCGGCAATGGATTCGGTGGGATGGAAATGACCCGAATCGAGAGTAAGTAAAATCTTACGGCTGAGTGCGTATGCAGAATAAAACTCCATCGAACCGACAACATACGCCTCTGAGCCAAGTCCAAAAAGTTTGGGTTCCACGGCATCGAGGTTATAGCGTGGGTCAATTTTTTCAGCGAGGACCGAGTCCAGGGATTCGAGAAGCAGGCGTCGGGGCGTTTGGCGATCCGCAGGGGTGTCCTTATATCCGTCAGGAATCCAGATGTTGGTCACAGCGGGAATCCCCAATTCCTTCCCAAAATATTCGCCAATTTTACGGCTGGCGATGCAATGCTCAATCCAAAATTGTCGAATGGCGGGGTCACGGTGCGCGAGGGTGAAACCGTCCGTCGAGAGGGGATGGGAGAAACAAGTTGGGTTGAAGTCCATGCCATGGCCGTTTGCCTTCGCCCAATCCTTCCACGCTGAGAAGTGGCGCGGCTCGATTTTGTTGCGCTCGATTTTTTTATCCGCCTCGAGATAAATGGCGTGAAGATTCAAACGATGTGACCCTGGCAGGAGACTGTAAACGACATCGAGATCCTTGCGGAGTTCATCGGCAGTGCGTGCCTTGCCAGGGTAATTTCCCGTTGCCGCGATGCCGCCCGTGAGTTCGCCACCAGGATTTTCAAATCCGCCCACGTCATCACCCTGCCAGCAGTGCAGACTGATGGAAACTTTCGCAAGTGTGGCGAGAGCCGTTTCAGTATCCACGCCAAAAGCGGCATAACGTTCTTTTGCGAGGTCGTACGCTTGATGAATGTGACTTTCGGCTAATGTCATTGTTACCTCTGCAATTCATTTACTGGGAATTCCTCGGAAAGGATCACAGGTCGTCGCTCGGCAATGGATTTCTTGATACCCGCCTCGAACTGCAACTCCAGCAGCCCTGCAATGCCAGGCACTGGCGGCGGAGCGCCCGCCCGTACGGAGGCAACATACGCGTCAACGGATTTATCGAACGATTGATTGTACTTGTCCCAGCGCGATTCGTGGCGGCTGCGGGAGAACAATTCGTGGACATCGCCGCGATAATCCAACACTTCCATATCTTGGTCGAGGTCGCGGAAGTGGATCCGCCCGCCTTCAAAGTTAACTGTCAATTCATAAAGCGGAAAATTCCAATGCATTCCGCTTGTGCCGAGAAGCACCCCAGTGGCACGATCCCCGATCAGAAATGAGGCTGCAATGTCGGTTGCCTCTCCATCCTCGAAAGGATACGGCTGAGTTCCCTGATGTGCGGAGATCTCGCGCACGGGACCGACAAAATCCAAGATGAGGTCAATGCAATGGCTCCAACAGGCAAAGTGAGTCAGGGCGACCACGCTGATTGCATTACCGAAGTTGCACTCCTGAATCAATCGCTTTGCGCGTTGCATCTGGTCGAAGAACCTGTAATTGAAGACCATGGCTGTCTCAATCCCTGCATCCTGAGCCTGTAGAAGCAGAGTCTTCGCATCCCAAAAATCCTGTTGAGTGACGTGAGCCTGTCTGCCCTTCGCGACGAGAGGCTTTTCGAAAAACAGACGCTTCGGTTTGAAAGGGATCAAGGCTTGTGTCGCCTCGAGACGTTGGTCTTCGCGTGTCAATACGAAGACGGCTTCTGGCTGACGCTCGAATAACTTGTCCAATGTGTGCGCGGCGCGTATACCGAATCTCTGCCCAACCTTCTCCGTCTGCTCTGGAGTACGGGAATAGCAGGTTAGGGATACATCCTTGTGTCTCAGCAAAGTGGGGATGTAATTATCCTGCGCAACTTTGCCTACACCGATAATGGCTATTTCCATAATCCACAAACCGTTGGCTAGCCAACGATCTCCTTGACTTTGACAGCCACTGCCTGCCCCAATTTGGCATGTTCGCTCTGCTCAAAGTGAATGCCATCGAGGTTACTTGAAGCAATCACTGTGGATGCATCCAGAAAGGAACACCCCATCTCAGAGGCAACACGCTGGTAGTGCTCAGAAAACTTCTGCGACTTGGCTCCAGCTCCTTCAAACATCTCGGCGAAGGCGGTGAGTTTTCCAATTGGTGGAGGCGCGAGGAGCAGAACCTGCGGCGTACCGTTCATAACGCCTGTGCCACTTTTTTGTACGATCTGCACCAACACGCGCGCGCCTTCAGCGATATCATAGGCGGACAGGCTGAACCGTTTTTTCAGATCGTTCGTGCCGAGCATGATGATGACCAGATCAAGCGGCTTGTGTGTTTCCAGGCATGGGATCAGATATTCGCGTCCGTTTTTATAGCCTTCAATCGGATCATCCCAAACGGTCGTCCTGCCGTTCAGACCCTCTTCGATCACATCGTAGTTGCTTCCGAGGGCCAGGCTCAACGGACCTGTCCAACGCTCGTGTTTGTCGAAACGATCCTCTGTAACGGGGTTATAACCCCACGTGTTCGAATCGCCGTAGCACAAAATTCGTTTCATCAGCGTTCCTCATTAAGAGTTCGACTTGAGATCAAGAAAATCCATCTCTTCAAGATTCAATTCGACATTCACCGCGTCGAGCGCGTCATCCAGAGTACCCACCGTTGTAGGACCGACGAGCGCAATCACAGGGAATGACTGTTGCAGAACATACGCCAACCCGATTTGCGCGGCGGTCACGTTTTTGCGTGCCGCCAGTTCCTGCGCACGCCGCAGACGCTCAAAATTCTCCTCGGAATAGTAAACCTGTGTCACATTTTCATCGCTCGATTCACCAGGTTTGAATCTCCCGCTCATGAAACCCGTAGCCAGCGCCGACCAGGCGAGCACGGGCAATTGATGAGCGCGGTGCCATTGGCGGGTCCCCTCGTCAGCAAACAGCGTGCCGGGGAAAAGCATTTTCTTTGGATGCGCAAGACTCAGACTTGGGCTGGAGATCACAAATCCATTCAACCCTTGCTGTGCCGCGTGCTGATTTGCCTCGGCGATGCGCTCGACTCGCCAGTTCGAGGCGCCAAACGCGCGGATGCGCCCGCGCGCCTGCTGCTGATTCAATTCCTCGATGATCGGACCGACTGGCACGGATTCATCGTCGCGATGCAAAAGGTAAAGGTCAATGAAGTCAGTATGCAATCGCTCCAGGCTTTCGCTGAGGTCAGCCTGAATCGCTTCGGGCGTGAGGCGCGAAATCCACGGACTCCCAAATATATCCTGACGGTTCACTGCGGGATGACAGCCTTTGGTAATCAAGACCAGTTCGCTGCGTCGTCCCGATTCCTGAATCCATCTGCCCAACGTTTTTTCGCTATCGCCAAAGCCGTAGATGTTCGCTGAATCAACACAATTTCCGCCTGCCTCAAGAAACCTGGCGAGCAGTTCCG
>CAZIYY010000021.1:36547-41971 GCA_964543585.1 uncultured Anaerolinea sp.
CCCAGTCCAATGACTGAAACGGGTTTTTCGAGTTGGGGAATCTCAATGTATCGCATCATCACTGCATCACTTTCTGTAAACGCGCATAGGCTTGATCCCAATCCGCAATTTGTTTCGGTTCATATACCTCGGGTTCAAACGAGGCACGCACAACTTCACGCGCCTCTGCCAATGAGCCTAAATGATTCATTCCAATCGCCTGCATAAGGATGTTGCCAATCGCGGTCGCTTCCACAGGACCAGTTATCACAGTGCGCCCAGTGGAATCCGCAGTGAATTGATTCAACAGACCATTCTTCGTACCGCCGCCGATGATATGAATTGGGTCGAGGTGTTTGCCTGTTTATTCCTCCAACCGCTCGAGAACAAGACGATATTTCAATGCGACACTTTCCAACGCAACGCGGATGATTTGACCTCTTGTTTGAGGCACGCGTTGGTTCGTGGCCGCGCAAAATTTCTGGATGCGCGCGGGCATATCGCCTGGATGAAGAAACTCTGCATAATCAGGGTCAACGACCGACAGGAACGCTTCAGACTCCGCCGCTTGCTGGGTCAATGCGTCGAAAGACATTTCCTCACCCCCGCGCATCCATTCGCGGCGACATTCCTGCACCAGCCATAATCCCATAATGTTTTTAGAGAGCCGCCACGTGCCGAATACGCCGCCTTCATTGGTAAAGTTATATTCAAGTGCCTTTTCATTGACAACAGGTTGATGCGCTTCCACGCCCATGATTGACCATGTTCCCGAACTGAGCCATGCAAAATCCTGATTGCCTGCAAGGGCTGGCACCGCGACAACCGCCGAACCTGTGTCATGACATGCGGGGAGGACGACAGGGATCGCGCCCGCGCCTGTCTCTTCGGCAAGGCTTCGAGAGAGAGTCCCTATCCGTGTGCCAGAATCAGTTATCGGCTTGAAAAGATGCGTGGGGATATCGAGGGCATCGAGAAGAGTCGTAGACCAGGTCCGTTTACGCGGGTCAAAGCATTGAGTCGTGGTCGCATTGGTGAATTCATTGGTAATCTCTCCGCTCAACCAGTAGTTGAATAAATCGGGAATGGTGACAAAAACCTTTGCAATATTCAACAACGGGGACTTCTGCAATACCATTGCCAGCAGTTGATAAAGTGTGTTGATTTGCATGAATTGAATACCCGTATTGGCGAAGATGTCGGCGCGGGACATACGCTTGAAGGCTTCATTCAACATGCCATCGGTGCGTTCGTCGCGGTGATGAAACGGGTTGGATAACAGCGCCCCATTCTTATCCAGCAGGGCAAAATCCACGCCCCATGTGTCGAGACCGATGCTGTCGAGCGCATTGCCAATTTTCGATGACGACCTGCCTATCCCTTCCTTGATATCGGACCACAGACGCAATACATCCCAATGTAAGCCGTCATTGAGCCGAACAGGACCATTGGCAAAGCGGTGGGTTTCGGCGAGTGTGAGTTGTTTGCCGTTCAACGCGCCGACGATGGCGCGCCCGCTTTCCGCGCCTAGGTCGATGGCGAGATAGTTGCGCGCCTGGGTCATGGCTAATCCAAATGAAAATACTCTTCCAGTTCAACGAAAGTTTCGTCGGGACGTGCATTGGCGTCAATGAATGGAGACATGAATTCCTGCCAGCGCGTGTTGACATCCTTTTCTGCCATCTTTGCCTGTGCCGCCGCGAGGTTTTCTTCGGTTTCAAAATAACCAAAAATCAAACCATCTTCACGCATAAACAATGTGTAATTATGCCAGCCAGTTTCGCGCAACGCATCCAGCATTTCCTGCCAGACGTGTTTGTGATGTTCCTTGTATTCCGCGAGACGGTCTTGTCTGACTTTGAATTGGAATCCAACTCGCTTCATGGTATCCTTTGTGGTGCCCTGGCTCCTCCCCGGTGGGGGAGGAGCCAGGGCGAGGACATCTATACTTTATCGGGATACGTTTTCAACATTGTAGATGTCATCAATGTTGACTATGATCGTCGGGTATGAGATACACTACCCGCTTCACTCCTGACTCTGCGTTCCAGAATCTTATGGGTTGACCGCTTTATCAATGTTATCGGCATTGTATTGGCTGAAGGGTCCCATCAAGACACGCAACGCGCCGGGCACATCGGGACGTGTCGGGTCTTTGGTGATGGTGTAGGTGCCCATCTTCCCAGCCTCGAACTGCGCGCCATCCTCAGCCTTCAGGTCTCCGGAGGCAAGCAAGTAGCTTAAGTAGTACGTCAGGTAGCCCAGATCGTAGAAGCTCCACAGTGCGAATTCAGGAGCACAACCGTTCTTGACGAAGGAGACCATCTCAGCAGGCAGGCCCAGTCCGCTGACTTTCACCTTGTCACACAAGCCTTCATCCTGCATGGCTTTCGCTGCCGCGGCAATCCCTACCGTGGTTGGCGCCATGATCAACTCCATTTCCGGATATTTATCAACCAGCGCCAGTGCTTCCTGCGTGCTCTTCTCCGTTTCATCATTGCCATACACAATGTCCAAAAGTTCAAGGTTGGAGTAGGCAGGATCTTTGAGGGTTTCCTTCAGAGCATCAATCCAGGCGTTCTGGTTGGCAGAGTCAGGCCCGGCCGAGAGCACGGCGAATTTGCCACCGTCATCGCCCAGGATGTTGCGCGCCATATCCGCCATCACCTTGCCGGTTTCCGTGAAGTCCACTTGGGCAACAAAGACCTGCTCACCTTCTGCAGAAGGAATCGGTGAATCCCAGGTGACGAAAGTAATGCCAGCATCGCGGGCAGCTTGAGCCGCGGGAGCGACCTGGTCACCAGCGTTGTTAGAGAGCATGATGGCATTCACACCCTGGGTGGTCGCGTTGGTGATGATCTCGACCTGTTTGGCACCTTCACCCCCGGTGGCGGGCGCGAGGAACTGCAACTCTGCCGGATTCTGCAACTCTGCCGCGGCGGCTAACGCACCAGCATGCGCTTCATCGAACACGGCATTGCCCAGGAACTTCGGCAGGAAAACCATGTTCAACTCTTTCCCCGGAGTAGCTTTCACCACATCAGATGCAGGCGCTGCGCCAACTTCCTCATCAATGTTATCCTTGTTCCATTGGCTGAAGGGTCCCATCAGGACACGCAAAGCGCCGGGTACATCGGGACGAGTTGGGTCTTTAGTAATGGTGTATTCGCCCATACGTCCGGCTTCAAACTGAGCACCGTCCACGGGCTGCAGATCGCCACTCGCGATCAGATACGTCAAATAGTATGTCAAGTAGCCGAGATTCTTGAAACTCCACAGCGCGAATTCGGGGGAGCAGCCGTTCTTGACGAAGGAGACCATTTCGGCGGGCAAGCCCAGTCCGCTGACCTTTACCTTGTCGCACAGACCTTCGTCCTGCATGGCTTTCGCTGCCGCCGCAATCCCCACCGTCGTCGGCGCCATGATCAGTTCCATGTCAGGATACTTATCCACAAGCGCCAAGGCCTCCTGCGTGCTCTTTTCCGTTTCATCATTGCCATAAACCACATCCAACAGTTCAAGGTTGGAGTAGGCGGGATCTTTAAGGGTTTCCTTCAGAGCATCAATCCAAGCGTTCTGGTTGGCAGAATCCGGTCCGGCGGAGAGCACGGCAAACTTGCCACCGTCATCGCCCAAGATGTTGCGCGCCATGTCTGCCATCACCTTGCCTGTTTCCGTGAAGTCCACCTGGGCAACGAACACCTGCTCGCCTTGCGCGGAGGGGATTGGAGAGTCCCAGGTAACAAAGGTGACGCCAGCATCGCGGGCAGCTTGCGCCGCGGGAGCGACTTGATCTCCAGCGTTATTGGAGAGCATGATGGCATTCACGCCCTGGGTGGTCGCGTTGGTGATGATCTCAACCTGTTTGGCGCCCTCACCTCCGGTGGCGGGCGCGAGGAACTGCAACTCTGCCGGGTTCTGCAATTCTGCCGCGGCTTCGAGCGCGCCCTCGTGGGCCTGATCGAACACGGCATTGCCCAGGAACTTTGGCAGGAGTACCATGTTCAACTCTTTCCCTGGGGTGGCTTTCACCACTTCACCGGAGGGGGCGGCAGTAGCAGGCGGTTCTGTTGGCGCGGGAGGCGCCTCAGTCGGGGTGGCCGCCGGCGCACATGCCGAGAGCAGTAGTGTAAATACAACTATCAGCATCATTAGTTTTTTAAACATCTTCTTTCTCCTTTTCTCGAAATTGATCTGGGATTGAATGGTCCGTTCGGGTCCTGGCAAACTAATATTGTTTACAGGTCATCCTCCTTTCTCTTCTTCTCCAACACGTGTGCGTTGAACATGACGGCGGCCCCAAGACTCGCTTATACCCCGCCAGATGTTGGGTCCCAGTACTGACAGGATGAGCAGGGCGCCGATCACGCCGGTCTGATTTTCACCGGGGACATTGAGCAAACCCATCCCGTTGCGCAGATTCAGAATAATCAGGATCGAAAGTAAAACGCCATAAAGTGAACCCGTGCCGCCAAAAATGCTGACCCCGCCCAACAGTACCATCGTGATGACTTCGAGTTCAGTGCCTATTGCCATGTCGCCGCGTATCGAGCCCAGGCGCGCGGCTAATAACAATCCCGCGAAGGCGGAAACCAGGCCCGAGATAATGAACAGCGTCATCTTAACCCGCCGCACATTGACACCCGAGTAGCGCGCCACCTCGCTGTTATTCCCGATGACGAATACGTAGCGGCCTGCACCAGACCACTGCAGTATCACGAGGGCGATTATCAGCAAGACAAAAAAGATAATCAAAGCCAGCGGGAAGGGACCGACGAGCGGTTTCTGTCCGAGCCGGTCAAACCACTCGGGGAAGTTACCTACCGAGCGATTCTCCAAAAGCACGTGCGCCAGCCCACGATAGCCGATCAAACCGGAAAGGGTGACGATCAATGATGTCATCCTCACGCGCGCGACCATGAAGCCGTTGAATGCTCCGGTCAGGGCGCCGGTCAAGAGACCAGCCAAGACGCACACCTCGAAAGGCAGCCCTTTTTCGAATAGGTATCCCATTACAGAGCCTGCCAGCGCCATCACCGAGCCGACCGATATGTCAATCTCGGCGTTGATGATGATAAAGGTCATGATCAGCGCAATGATGACCTTTTCGATGTGCAGTTGAAACAGGTTGATCTGGTTTTGGAATTGCAGATAGTGAGGCGTCATGGAGGAATTGAAAATGACAATGCCGATGAGAAGAACAAGCAGTACACCTTCCCAACTCTTGAGCCGTTCCAATCTACGCAACATGGCTCTTCTTCTCCTTGATCGCCTTCTTTTCGTCTAACGGACTAATCTCCTGGTCTCGCCGATTCCATAGCTCGCTCAGGCGATTGATAATCACCGAGTCGATGATGACTGCTATGAGGATCAATAAGCCCAACAAGGCATCCACCCAGAAATCACTGATCACCAACCAGCGCAGCAGGCTTTGCTGCAGCAGGT
>CAZIYY010000022.1:0-30255 GCA_964543585.1 uncultured Anaerolinea sp.
AGACCCGAATCGAATCGGCATGTGGGGACATTCCATGGGCGGATACATTACCCTTCGTTCGATGGTCACAACCAAGGACATAAAAGTTGGTGTGATCTGGGCAGGTGTTGTCGCATCGTACCCGGACCTTTTGACGAGGTGGCGCCGAGGCACTGGATCTTCGGTCCCCGCGACTCCGCGGCCTGGCTCATGGCGATTGTCGCTGGTGGAGACTTATGGCTCACCCGAGGAGAATCCGGATTTCTGGAACTCGATCTCCGCGAATTCATATCTGGCTGATATTTCCGGTCCAGTTCAGTTGCATCATGGTACGGCAGACGCTGATGTGCCGCTTGAGTTTTCCGAATCGCTCTTCTTTCAAATGCTCGAAGCGGGTCAATTTGTTGAGTTGTATAAATATGACGGAGACAACCACAACATCTCGAATTATTTCAGCACCGCCATGCAAAGGACGATTGAGTTTTTCGACCAATATGTGAAATGACCCCATTCAATGTTTACAAAATAAATTTCTTAAAAAGCAAAAAAGCCGCGGATGAAGAGTCTCCGCGGCTTATCAATTGATGATTGGCTAACCGATGACTCCGCCGAAAGTAAGGAGAGCGATTGGCGCAAGAACCCATCCTAATATCATATGAATATATTTATAGGTGCGAGCCCATTTTCTTTCTGGATTGGGTTCCCATCTGCTGGCGATACCAAGATCGATATAAGGGAGAAATAGAGCGAAGGAGTACCAGATGGGGTTGTATTCCACTTGTATATCTTCCTGTTCCACGGGGAGCATATCTTCCTTGCGCCGGAAGATGAACGCGCCTGTCGCAACTACGAGTCCGCTCCAGATAAAGGCAAGGGCGGGGCGATATCCATAGCCGGAGAAAATATCCAGGAACCAGGACCAGAGCCACGATCCAGAAAAAGGCCTGAGGATTTCGTTCCGTTCGCGGCGTTTTTGCGCGAGTTCCACTTCAGCTGCCCAATCGGGATGTCCTTTATCCGTGAGGAACTGACTGAGACCTTGATATGCTTGTGGGCTGTAAGCGGAATCATTGACTAATTTTAGAAGTCCCTGCCAAGTCTCCTCAGTAAGCCCTTGATCGCCAAGGTCAATATCTGAATATGTCATGCCGCGCAGGTTGAAGGCTTGGGGGTCATTGGGCCACTTGAGTTGATCGTCCACTTTGAGGAAGCCAATAATGGCGTTACGCAGATCGAGTTTTTCTGAGATGCTTACGTGGCGAAGGGTTGTTGATTCGCCTACAGAAGATCCCTCTGCGAGGAAACTCTTCATGTTGACGTTCTCTATCAGTAAATCGCTGTCCGTATCTGTCCCGGTAAGGTCAATGAATGCGATTTCCGGATTATCTTTTGTGCTGATACTCAGGCTCCCAAAATGACTATCAGAGAGCAGGAGACCTGCAGGGGCGGTAAAGCCCGTGAAATTGACAGCGCCGCCTATATCGGCAAGACGGACCGGGAAAGGTTCTTCGGTATAGTTATAACTGGTGTTGACGAGTTCAAAAGCCTGGCTGGCTTGCATGCCCTCAAACGTAACAGGACCATTGAAAACTGTGTTTTCGAAATAAGGGTAGGCAACAGTAGTGTAATAGAACCGAAAGCTCTGATTGAACGTTGCGTTTGTAAAATCAACAAAACGTTCTGCGGTGAAGTAGTCAAATATTGCTTCGCCATTAAATAGGGCATTCTTAAAATTAGCATCGCGCGCGGCAGCCGCGTTCTCAAAGATCGCCTCAGCGTTGAATGTGGCGTTATTAAAATTTGCGTCACTCCCGGCAGAGAAATTATTGAAATCTGCTCGGCCTGAAAATTGTGTATTGCTAAAATCAGCAGTTTGATCCACAATGGTTTCGCTAAAACCCACATTCCCGTTAAAAGCAGCGCCCATCAGGTTAAGCCTTTTAAAGTTCGACTGGGCGAAATAGGCGTCGCCTTTAAAAGTCACGCCATTAAACGATGTCAATCCATCCACAGTTGTGGTCCAAAACTCCGATGGATATGATGTGCCCGGCATCGCTTCCATTCCTAATATCTGACTTCCGTCAAGCAGTAACTCACCGGAAACATGTGCGCCGTAGAAATTCAGGCTTTTATTGATAACATTATCCCGAATATCCACATTTCCGTTGAACGCGGATCGCAGAAAACTCAAGCTGTCATTAAATTTTGACGTATAGATTGTGATGGATTGCAGTTGTGCGCCGCCGAAATTGACAAACCCATCAAATTCCAAGTTAGTAAAGAAAATATTAACTGGGATGACAAGATCGTTTGCCCATAGGTCGCCTGCAATTGTCCCGTTTGTGATGTTGATGACAGGCTGACTCTGCACCTCTGGGTCTTTAAGTGCGCTGAGTAAAAATCCTCCGCCAATTACACGCTCTCCCTCCGCGAAATTACCAAGGTCGGCAAAGCCAGTCGCGCGTAATTCACTGAGAACATATGCCTCTGCCGCAGGATTGGGAATTAGGTCCTGCGCAGAGACAGGCTTTGTTACGAAGAAGGTGGTTGCGAAAAGGCTGACCGCGAGCAGGATGTGGGACATCCTTTTGATCGAAGTGAAGTAGAGCATGGCTCCTCCTGATGGTCGAAATTTAGCTTTTACAACACAATCCGAGAATGATAGTTATGTTTTTTTATCTGCTCAACTTTGCAGTTTTATGAGCGGAAATATTAGGGTGGCGATCATGAACTAACTCGTGGTAATTCCTTTTGAGTAAAGATGCGAGCAAAGGACTACTCTCAGTCGGCTTCAAGCGGGATGTTCTACAATAGCCTTTTCGGGGAACGGGCAAAACGTACGCATAATTTTTTTACCGTTATGTTAAACTATATTGATGATTACCTGCGTCTATACGACGTAGTCGAAGGATTGTACTCCTCACGAGGCACAAATGACAACCCGTCTCTATCTTGTTCGGCACGGCGCGACACAACTCACAGCGGAGGATCGCTTTTCTGGAACGGCGAACGTGTATCTCTCGGATGAGGGCCGCGATCAAGTCGAACATTTGGCGGTCCGCCTTGCCGACGACGACATCTCTGCCATCTATTCCAGCCCGCTTGATCGCACGATGGAAACAGCCGCGATCATCGCGAAGCCTCACGGATTATCGCCAACCCCATACGACGGATTGCGCGAGATCAGTCACGGTCACTGGGAGGGATTAACACGCAAAGAAGTGGAGGAACGATTTCCCGATGAATACACGGCTTGGGAATCCGACCCATTCACATTTGCGCCAGAGGGAGGTGAATCTGGGATCAGCGTTTTAGCGCGCGGCTTGCCTGTGATCCGCGAAATCGTGGTCAATCACAAAGATAAGAATGTGCTGGTGGTCTCGCACAAAGCCACCTTGCGACTCATCATCAGTAGTGTGCTGGGGTTTGACGCGCGCGGCTACCGCGACCGACTCGACCAGGCGACTGCCTGTTTGAATATTTTGGATTTCAAGGATTCCGTCCGCGCCCGTTTGATGCTGTTCAACGACATCTCGCATTATGCCGACCATCCGCATCGCCCACAGAAACATCTCTCGCGCTGGTGGGACTCGGCGGGCGCCGCTGAAAACACGTAGCCTATCGCGCAATCTCGTGTTTGAGGTTTGAGGGTGGGATCAGGCTCATTAAACGGGACCCAGTCCATCGGTCGCGAAGAGGCGAAGCGTTTCCGCCTAACAAAAATACGGATATAGACGGCGTCAAATTGGAGTAAAATAACCCATAGTACCCAAGTCCTACCAATCACAATCCCAAAAATCTTTCAGCCAAGGAGGCCGGCTATGTTCAAGACCCAGAATCTTTATCAAAACGATGAAAAGTGGAAGAATACTAAACTCGGAAATTCCTCCGAAACCATCGGCGGCTGGGGCTGTTTGCTCACATCCACTACGATGATGTTGAACGGCATTGGCTATAGCGAAACCCCCGAAACGGTCAATGAAAAGATGAAAAGTTCGGGCGGATTCCAGGGGGCGTTTTTTATCCCAAGCGTTTTGCCGTACGTGTGGCCCAACTGCGCCTATCGTGATATGCAGCCCTGTGAAAGTTCCCCCGCGCCCATCTCGCAAATCGACGCGGCAATCGCGGCTGGCAAGCCCGTCATCCTTCAGGTGGATTGGAACAAACAGGCCGGCATCCAAACTCACTTTGTATTGGTCAAAGAGAAAAAGGGGAATGATTATATTTTGTATGATCCCTATAAATATGGCGGCGATGGTCCTGACAAGGAAGTGCTCCTCACGACGCGTTACAAATATAACGGCGCGACAATCGATGCGGAGATCAGCGGCGTCTTGTGGTTCGACTCATATAGCGCCGCGCCGCCCGAACCTCCTAAAGTCACGAAGGTTCCAGTACCTGCGGATAAATTTGTGATTTACGCGGTGGAAGATGATCTTGCGTTGCGCGCTGATCCATCGGTCGGCGGATTCTTGTGGAAGCGCATGCCGCTTGGCACAGAACTTACCTGCCTTGAACCGAAAGCCACCGCCAAAGCCAAACTCGGTGTGAACGGTCAATGGATAAACGTGCAGGATCCAAAGGGCGACCAGGGATACGTTGCCGCGTGGTTCGTTTCCGATTCAAAAGATAAGCCTGTGGCTTCTGTCACGCCCGCGTCTGCTTCCACTGCCGCAGCGACTTCTATCGCCAAGCCTGCTTCCACACCTCCCTCAGCTGCTGTCAAATTACCTCCCGGCGCGCTGGCATTCTACCCTACGGAAGAACTTTCCTTCCGCACACAACCAATCATCTCCCCCGAAACAGTGATTCGACGCGTCCCACCCACTGAGACGTTGGTCAGTGTTGAACCTGCCAAAGATGTGATCGCAAAAGTCGGCGTGACGAATCAATGGCTGAAAGTACGCGATGCATCAAACAAGGAAGGTTATGTCGCAGCATGGTATGTCAAATATGCGAGCGGGTCACAGCCGCCTGCGACTGCAACAACTTCGACGCCTGCCGCAGTGACGGGTGGTCCGCTGAAAGTAAAAGCAACCGCAGAAGGCATCGCGCTTCGCAAACAACCGATTGTCAGCGACTCCACGCTCATTAAGCGCCTGCCGCTTGGAACAGAATTCACTGTGACAGAACTGAATGCAGAAGGAAAGATCGGCAAGAACGATCAGTGGCTGAAAGTAAAAGACTCGACAGGCACAGAAGGCGTCGTCGCCGCATGGTTTGTCGCTCGTTAACGGGGCATACAAAATGACAGAGGAACAGCAAGCCTCCGCTAACGGAAGCGTCTTTATCTCCTACTCGCGTAAGGATAAAGAGTTCGTTAAAAAACTGAATGACGCGCTCGACGCGGCTGGCGTTCAAGCCTGGGTGGATTGGGAAGGTATTGAACTGGCTTCTGATTGGATGGCAACCATCACGAGCGCCATCCAGGGAGGTGATGCCTTTCTGTACGTCATCAGCCCGGATTCGCTTGCATCCAAAGTCTGCGCGGATGAACTTGAACTGGGACTAAAGTTAAACAAGAAACTCATTCCCATTTTGTATCGCGACCCCGCCAAAGACTCGCACATGCACGAGAAGGTCGCGGCTACCAACTGGGTGTATCTTCGCCAGCAGGATAATTTCGATGAAACAATCCCCAAATTAATTCAGTCCATTAATACGGATTTGGAATGGGTCCGCCAGCATACGCAACTGCTGGAACAAGCCGTGGAATGGGAAAGCAAAAACAGGAACAACAGTTTCCTTCTCAACGGGACAGAGTTGGAAGACGCAGAACGCTGGATGGCTGCGGCTTCAGGGAAGGAAAATCGCCAGGTCCTTCCGCTGCAAGCTGAATTTATCAGTTTAAGCCGAATCATTGCCACGCGAAACCAGCGCAGGTTGACGATAATCATGTCGGCATTGGTTGTTGCCGCAATTGTGTTCGGTATTTTTGCCTTGATTTCGCGCAATCAAGCGAACAAGGAAAAAGTGCGCGCAGAACAAAGCCAGGCAACGGCCGTATCAAGCGGGGCGACTGCGGTTGCAAATGAACACATTGCCGCCACACAAAAAGCGATAGCGGAAGAAAATGAAAAAGAAGCCAAAGAAAAAACTAATCTTGCCAATGCCCAGCGCAGCGCGGCGCAATCGCAAATCAACCAATCGCGCGCCGGCGAGTTGGATACCAGTACCCTGCTCGCGTTGGATTCATGGCAGCGCATCGAATCATTCCAGGCTGAGGACTTAATACGCAGCAACGCCAGCCTCCTGCCATTGCCCGTCGCTCAAATGTCACAAGACGGGCAGATATTTAATATTGAATGGAGTCCTGATTACGAATTTTTCGTCACGGGCAATAAAAGCGATGAGACGAATAAGGAAGCCAGGAACTACGCATGTGTCTGGCGCGCAAGCGATGGAAAGCAGGAATACTGTGTGGAGCATAAAGATGATGTCACCGACGCGCTCTTCAGTCCAGATGGAAAATATCTCATCACTGCCAGCGCGGATAAAAGCGTGCGCTTCTGGGATGCGGCAAACAAAGGAGCGCCAGTAGATGAACTTACACTCGAGTTTGGAGGCGCAGTCCTTGACCTGGATGCAAGCAATTCAGTGTTGGCAATTGGCAGGGAAGATAATTTTCTTACTCTTTATTACTTCAATAAACCTGATTTGAAGCCTATTGATCATGAAATTATTTATGTAGAAGACGGGGTTAAACAAAAGGCAGGGGTTGGTACTGTGGAATTCTCACCGAATGGCTCTTATCTCGCGTTTGGCACAACCAGGGGAGATGTGGAATTCTGGCAGGCGAATGATAACTTCTATTATCACGGCCCCAAACATCCAAAGAGCAACTACGTTGTGCTGGCTTTTAGTCCCGATAATAACTGGTTATTATCGGGCGGAGGCGATAGTGTTTCCCGCATCACAAAACGCGATGGATCTCCACAGCATGAGGTGCCGCATGAAGATTGGGTGGAAGGCGTCGCGTTTGGTCCCGACCCATCCTGGTACGTGACCGTTTCAGACGATAACAAGGTTCGGGTTGTGGAAACAGCCACGGGCCACGAAAAGATCCGCATGTCACATTCCAATTTCGTGCAAAAAGTGGAAGTCAGTCCCGATGGTCAATGGATTGCCACAACAGGGTACGATCAGGTTGTGCGAATCTGGGATTCGGTTTCAGGCAGTTTGATGCTTGAGATTCCACTGAAGGCGCACGGTTCCGCGATATCCTTCAATAAAGACGGGACACGTATCGTCGCCGCTGACGAAAGCGGGTTTATCGGTATCTGGGATATTTCATCCCTGACAGCCCGCCTCAACTACATCGGATTCCCTGAATTTGTGCACGAGGCGCGTTTTACCCCGTCGGGAATATCATTGATCGTCAATGCAGATGATTACCATGTCTGGAAGATACCTGCGGAGGAAGTGGGCAAGATTCAAGACGGGACGAAGGGCGAGATAATTCTGAGGGCGCAGAGTCTCACTTACAACACAGCCATCAGCCCCGATTCAAACTGGGTGGCAGTTGTGGAAAACGATAGTGTAAATCCCCAGTTCGACCGGGGGACACTTGTCAGCCTGGATGGGCAGACAAATATCCCGTTGGAACATGGCGGTGAAGTGACCAGCGCCGGTTTCAGCAATGATAGCAAACTTGTCATCACAGCTGGCAAGAACGGGTTGATTTCTTTCTGGCAGACTGGGACGGGCAGGAAACAATCCGATGATCTTAATAACACGGAACCAATTTTCTCTATGGCGGTCAGCCCTGTTGATAGATTCGCCGCGGCGGGTTTGCACGACAAGACCAGGATATGGGATTTCGGTACCGGCGAGTCCGTCAAAGACCTTCCACAGATCGGTGATATTGTGTCAGCCACATTCAGCAATGACGGCAAATGGCTCGCGACAGGGAGCAAGGAAGGAACTGTGATTTTGTGGAAAGTGGACGGCGCGACTTTCACGCAGGCAGGTGATGTATTGCGCTTAAGCGGCGAGCCGAAAATGCTGGCGTTCGATCCCAACAATCAATGGCTGGCAGGCGCGGGTTCCACAGGTTTTGCATATCTTTGGGACGTTGAAGCACTACAAGAAAGGACGCGTATTCGTCATGGCGATTCTGTAACGAGCGTATCCTTCTCAACAGATGGGAAGCGCCTCATCACCGTTTCGCGAAAAGTAGTTCAGATATGGAATATCTCTGCCTTTCCGTTTGTATCCCGGGATGAACTCGTACCGTTTGCCTGCCAGCATCTCATCACAAACTTCACTGCGGATGGCTGGAAGACTTACTTCGGCGATGAAGAATATCGCCCTATCTGCCCGGATAAATAATTGAGAATCACTAACCCTTGAGGTCGCTCACGGAGGAACCCATTATGGAAACCGAAACACCAAAACCCACACCGATCTTGAACATCGCCTGGACGCGCCATGCCCACCTGGATTCAGCCGCCACTAAGCGCACACGCGGCTTTTACAATATACGCAAGTGGATTACATGGCTGGGAGTTTTGGCAACTTTGCTCGCCATCTTGACCCAATTATTCTTTTCAGACGCTACAACGCTGATTGGGCTGGTGGTGAAGGTGTTTTTGGTCGCAACGCCCGTCTTGGCTTCGATCTTTGCGGCATTTGCCAGCAAATTCTACTCCAATGGCGCCTGGCTCATTTATCGCGCAGGGGCTGAAGAGATCAGGAAGGAAATTTATTTCTTCCGCACGATCCTGCAAAAAGACTCATCACGGCGGGCTTACCTGGAAAAACGACTCACAGAAATTCAGAGACAATTATTTCGCAGCCTGAGCGGCGAGTTTGCCTTTGAAGGATATGATGGCCCTATTCCACCGCACTACAACCCACAAGATCCCAACAGCGACCCCGGGTTTAATGACCTGACAGGCGATGAATATTTCAGATATCGGCTTGAGAACCAGCTTGCCTGGCATAATAAAAAAGTTAATCAACATAAACAGGAACGCCGCAGGATGACAATATTCATCCTGGCGGCTGGCGGCTTGGGAGCAGTCTTTGCCGCCTGGGGCGGTGCGTTGAGTATCTGGGTCGCTTTCACGGCATCCATCACTGCGGCATTAATCGGCTGGCAGGAATTAAGAAGCGTGGATGCGACCATCAAAAATTACAGCAAAGTGGTGATGGAACTGACGATCCTTTACGATCACTGGCACAATCTTGAACTGGAAGAACGCACACCTGCTGAATTTTACAGCCTGGTGCGCTCATGTGAAGATGTGCTCTGGGCTCAAAATGTCGAATACATCAAAGCCATGCAGGAAGTATTGCAAGACGCAGACCTTGAAAAGGAAGCCAGCCTGATCAACCGTGTGGTCAAGGAATCGGTCGAATCAGCCGAGCGTACAAAACAAGCCACGCGCGACAGCATCGTTGAATATACAAGAGAGACCTTGCAGGAAGCCGAAAAGAAAATTGAAGAAACCGTCAAAGCCGCCTTAGGTTCGCTGGCAGAAGAGGCATCCTCTGAATTGGTTCAACAGGAACTCGAGGCAATGAGCAAAGCGGCGGTGGAGATGGTGGAGAACATCAAAGAGAGGACATCATCCATCACCTCCTCCCTGGCAGATATCGCCAAAGAGTTTGCCCACATTGATATCGGCAGGGACACTTCAAAGGAAGAACTCAATGCCATCCTTTCACGCTTCCCCAAAACAAGCGACGTGAAGGGTTAGTATCAATAGATCACGAAAACGTAGTAACGACTTCAGTCGTTCTGGCAAAAAGCGATGAAAGTCGCAACTACAAAGTTCTTTCGTGAAGTACTGAGTATAGAATCATATAAGTTGAAAAGAAAGAAGAGCAAACCATGCAACCAACTACCATAACCCCAACAGAGACCGAGACCCAGCAAGACGCGCAAGCCGCGGCAAAGCCCGTTGTTGAGGAGCCGAAAAAAGTCGCCCCTGAAGTGAAGACCCTGGACATCGCGAACGAATCAGAAAAAAGTTCCGGCACGATCCGACCGGAGATACGTCCTCACGCGTTTGTGATCATGCCCTTCGGGAAGAAGAAAGCCGGGGACGGATCTCTTTACGATTTCAACGCAATTTATTTGCAACTGATCAAGCCTTCGCTTGAGTCGGCGGGCTTTGAGTCTTTTCGCGCCGACGAGGAAAGCACCAGCGGCGATATCCTGACCGACATGTTCCAGGAGTTGTTGCTGGCAGACCTTTGTATCGTAGACATGAGCATTGACAATGCCAATGTGTTTTACGAACTTGGCGTTCGCCATGCCTTCCGCAAACGCGGCATCATCCACATTCAGGCGGGGCGCGCATATATGCCGTTTGATGTGTTCAATGTCCGCACAATACCCTATCACGTCACAGCCGAAGGGATACCCGATTCTGTGCACTTGGAAAAGGACGGAGCCGCGATTACGCGCGTATGCCGCGCGACCTGGGCATCAGAACCTGAGCGAATCCACAGCCCAATTTTCAATTTACTGGATGGACTGGCGGAGCCGGATCGAAAAACGCTCCGCACGCCTCTTGCAACGGGATTTTGGCGCGAGTACAACGAATGGAAACAACGCGTGACCGTCGCGCAACGGCAGAAACGCATCGGAGATATTCTTCTACTGACAGAAGAGATCAGAAATCCGCTTATCAAAGAAGAGGCGATTGGCCAGGCAGGCAAAGCCCTCCATAATATGGGACGCAACGAACTTGCCTTGAGCGAGTATCGCAAAGGTTTGGAAATCAACTCGAGGAATCCTGAATTCCGCCGTGAGGAGGCTTTTCACCTGAACCGCCTGGGCCGCGTGGACGAGGCGATTGTCAAGATCGAAAACCTGATGGAAGATTCGCCAAACGACAGCGCCGCGGTCTCTTATCTGGGCAGAATATACAAGGAGATGTGGGTGGACTCCTGGAAATGGGTGCATCAAAAAGACAAAAGGTTGAAGGCGGCGTTTGAATCGTATCACTGGCTTCTGAAGGCGATTGATATCTATCTCAAGGGATACCGACTGGACTTGAACCAGTTTTATCCCGGCGTAAATGCGCTGACCCTTTCCACAATGGTGGTTGAACTGGCAAATAAATTTGACGACCCGAAGAGCCCGGATCCTGAAATCGTGTGGGTGCGAAATCACCTGGATGAATTACGCGGCTCCCTGGTATTTGCGCTTGAAGCCAACATGGATACAGAGAAAGCAGATTATTGGACTCTCGTCTCGATGGCTGAGTTAAAAGTTTTGACCGCGAAAAGCGTGCAGGAGGTCGTGCGCGGATACCGCAAAGCGCTCACTGCCTCGCGCCGCAACACCTTCTTCCTCCAATCGTCACTCTCCCAGTTGGAAATGTTGGAGTCCCTTGATATGCGTCCTGAATACGTGCAGGCGGGCATTCAGGTGATCCAGGAGGAAATGCGCCGCATGAAAAAAGAAGAGGACACAGAATCTGCGACAGATAGAAACGGCGGCGGAAAAAAAGATGAGCCGAAACGCGGGGAAGGACACGTCTTCCTGTTCACGGGCTATATGATCAATAATACAAATAAAAAGGAAAGCCACTTTCCTCCTGAAAAGGAACAGGATATCAGAAGCGCCATTCGCTCGGTCCTCCAGAAATATAACGCGGGTCCGGACGATCTGGCTGTGACAACCGGTATGGACGCGGGGAGTGAAATCATCTTTGTCGAACTTTGCGCGGATCGCGGGATACCGGTGCAAGCCCATTTCCCCACGCAGGAAGCGCGCTACGTGCGCGATTTTGTCAGCCCGGGCGGCGAGCAATGGGTCGAGCGTTTCTACAAAATGCGCAACCACCCGTTGGTGGTTGAATACTACCAGCCCGACCAGGTTGGCTTGCCAAAGGAAGGCGATAACGTCCATGAACGCAACAACCGTTGGGCTTTATACTCAGCGCTGGCGCGCGGCGTTGATAAAGCCCGCCTGATCGCATTGTGGGACGGCAAAGGCGAAGCCCCAAAAGACCTTGACGCGCGTTTGGTGAAGCATATGGTGGATCTGATGCGGGACGTGGGCGGTATGGTTGAACACATCAACCCAGCCAAATTATCCAGCCCCAGCATAGCAGATGCCGCCCCCAATGCAGCCGCATCCGTTGTCGTGGAGAAACGGCCTTCAAACGGGAAACCTGTCAACCCCGCGCCGCGCAAGAAAAAATAATTTGATGGCTCGCCTTACACAGAACGTCCCGAGGGGTTTCCTTGAAAAATGTTGTCGAACTACTCAAACCTTCGGGACGGTGCATAAAAGAAGCTGATAAAAAAAGACGCCCGCCGATCACTCGACGGGCGTCATCACATCTTCAACTTTTTCTTTTGGGTAGGGCCAGATCTCGCCTTTAACGCCTTTGGCAAGGTAAAAGTCCCCTGCCCTCACTGTCTCATCGCCTTCCAGACTACGCACGGTGACCTGGCGATCCGGATCATGGGTGATATCCGTGAGGGGCGCCAAAAGAGTGATGGCTTTTTTGGCGCAGTAACCGGGGCGGATGAGAACGTAACTTTCTTCGAAGATCGCGGGGTCAATCGGCCAATAATCGTTGGGGGTCTCCAGTTCACTGACGAGGAAATCCCCGCGTGTGGCGGTTAACTGCGCGCCCCAAGGGGTCTTGAGTTCAATGGACTGAGGCTCATCGGGTCCTGGCAAAAACGGGATGACGCGCCGCTCCACCGTGCTTCGATAAGGCTTGAAGTTGAGGGTCTGCAAAATGGAATCGTCAGATGTAATGACCATTGGTTCGCTCGTAATAATCATTAAGCGCATTTTACCATAATCAGCCACGGATAAAATATTTCGTTCGCATTGCACATTTGTCATAGTTACTTGAAATGCAAACCAGCCTATGCTATAAAAGGCGGGAGAACAAGTGACAGCCAAATGAACAAACTCATTTCAATCGTCGGCGCGAGCGGTGTGGGCAAGACTGCCCTTGTGCGCGCGCTTGCAAATACAGGTCAATTCACAACAGCATACGAAGGACATGCAGAGCGTCCATTTCAATCTTTATTCAAAAGCGATTCGCGTTACGCGCTCGCCAATCAAATAGATTATTTCCTTCTGCGCGCGAAGCAGGAAGGTGACTTGCGCGCCTCTCCAAAGATTGGATTGATGGATGGCGGCCTCGATCTCGACTTCCACGGCTTCACGCGCCTCTTTCATAGCCGAGGCTTGTTGACTGATTCTGAATATGATCTCTGCCAACGGACTTACGCGTTCATCCGCGAGATGTTGCCGCGACCGGAACTCATCGTCCGACTGTCCGCGGATGAGAGTATAGTGGCAAGCCGTCTCTCCACGCGTGATCGGGTCAACATCGCAAGCGCAGAAGACACCGCGCCGTTCAACTCCTTTTTGGACGAGTGGCTGGTATCCATCCATCCAAGCGAAATTTTGGAATTGGATGTCTCGAACGAAACATTGGAATACAAACAAAGTGTAAGCGGCGTTCTCGAATACATCTTGATGCGAGTCTAAATTGCTCTCGTCGCCGTCCCCCGGCGGCGCTCCACAGGAGTGCTTCGCGAAGGACGCCGCCTCGAGCGACGAGAAAATATCGCTCATTCAAAAAGCGTGAACATAATTCTCAGGAGATTATGATGCTGGCAACCCACCACCTGGATATCAACCAACCCGATTTTATTGCAGACCCTTACGCGCAATTGGAGGATTTACGCGCGCGAATGCCTGCCTTCCACGACGAGGTCTGGGATAAGGTCTTCTTTACGCGTTACGCCGATATCGCTGCGTTGCTCAAAGACAAACGGCTGGGCAGGACGATCCCGCTCGCTTCAATTCCCCCTTTCAACGATGCGAGCGGGACGATGCGCCACATTCTTTCGCGCGAAGAATTGGGATGGTCCCCGCCGGACCCACGCTTGACAGATTTTCGAAGTTACCAGGACAACGTCTTTATGGATTGGGAGCCGCCCGCGCACACGCGCATCCGGTCGCTGGTTTCAAAAGTATTCACGCCCAAGCGCGTGGAGGGAATGCGCGGCAGGCTGGAAAGCATCACACATACATTGATTGATAAAGCGCAAAATAATGGCTCATGCGAATTCGTCGGCGCGATTGCCGAACCGCTTCCGGTTGCGATGATCGCGGAATTGCTCGGCATCCCTGAAACGGAGCGCCATCACCTGCGTCCGTGGTCTGCGGCAATTGTCAAAATGTACGAGATGACCCCGTCGGATGAAGAAATAAGCAATGCAAACATAGCGGCGCGCGAGTTCATGAATTACATCGGCGAATTGGCGCGGGAACGCCGCGCTCACCCACAGGACGATTTGATCAGCGGCCTGGTTCACGTGGAGGAACAAGGGGACAGCCTCTCTGAAAATGAGCTGCGCGCTACGTGCATCTTTTTGTTGAACGCCGGGCACGAAGCGACGGTCAATGGATCGTCGCTTGGATTGCTGGCGCTTTTGCGAAACCCAATGCAACTCGAATTGCTGAAACAGGCATCGGGTGGGAATGACGCGGCGTTCATCAAATCCGCAGTGGATGAATTACTCCGTTATGATACTCCCCTGCCCATGTTCGAAAGACACGTGCTGGAGGATATGGAAATCAACGGCGTTCCACTGAAGAAGGGCGCGCAGGCGGCATTGCTTTATATCTCCGGCAATCGCGATGCGCGCCGCTTCGAGCGCGCGGATATCCTTGATCTGAATCGCAAGGATAATCCCCTGCTGACCTTCGGATTGGGCACGCATTACTGCCTGGGCGCGCCGCTCGCGCGGTTGGAGTTGCAGATCCTGTTCGGGATATTGTTTCAGCGGCTGCCCAATTTGCATCTGGCAGGGGAAGCGAACTTCAGCAAAGGGTTTGTGATTCGGGGATTGAAGGAGTTGCCGATTGGATTTTGAATTTCGATCGGCGACATCAATTATTCCCAGAGCCTGCCTCTCGTACTCGCCAGGCTCCGTTAACTCTGATATCGAGGGCATAAAACTTATGCTCAAGCCGCCGTCCTCGGCGGCGTTCTTCGAGTAAACCCTGCGCCGAGGACAGCGCAAGGAGCATAAAGGCTCTGAGGTAGTTTGAAATTCAGAATGTAACCTTTTGATATTTTTGGGAGGAAAATTAGCATTGAAATTCCACCAAAATGATCGTATCTTAGGGTGTGGAGTTCAATGCTCCCAAACCCGGGGACACATTGCTTCATGGCGGGCTACAGCGCGTCTGATTCCTGCATTCCAAGTAGTCATCTCTCTTCCGTTTTTCTCTACGTACATGGCGCTATTTTTACCGCTAAGAGCGCAAAGAACGCGAAGTCTTAAAGGTTTTCTTAGCGGACTTAGGGGGCTTCGCGGTTCGGATGTACGGTAGCAAATTTCGTTTGAGCCACTAAAACATTTTGCCCAATTATTGGCGGTTTTTGGCAGTTAGTGTTCTTGTTTTGGCAGTTCGATGGTGATGTAATGTTATTGTCGCATCCATTCTGATTCGTTGAAACACAAAAGGAGAACAAAATGACTCACAAAATCTTTCGTTTGGTTGGCAGTCTGTTTCTTGCACTGGCATTTGCGTTGGCTGGATTCAGCCCGGCATTGGCCGCCCCACCTGCAAATGACAACTTCGCCAATGCAGAAGTCATAACAGCGCTGCCTTTCACTGCCACAGTGGATATTACAGATACCACAATTGAGCCCGGCGAACCTCAATCTTGCCGTTCTATGCAAAGGACAGTCTGGTACTCCTTCACGCCGACAGAAACCATGGCACTGCGAGCAGATACGTTGGGTGGCGCTATAACAGGTAATGTGGCTATATGGCTCGCGTCGGGGCCCGGGGTCTCTGACTTAAGCTTCGTCGAATGCACGATCAATATTGGTTTCGCCAATCTCTATCTTGATGCTGGAAAGACCTACTACCTGCAGGCTGGCTCTGCTTCTGGGGAGGTTGGAAGCGTACAAATCAACCTGGAACAAATCTTTCCTCCGGTGAACGACAACTTCGCTGATGCGGAAGCGATAGCATCACTGCCTTTCACTGCCACAGTGGATATTACGGATGCCTTCATTGAACTGAACGAACCTCAATCTTGCCGTTTTATGGAAAAGACAGTCTGGTATTCCTTCACTCCGACAGAAACCATGGCAGTTCGAGCAGATACGTTGGGCAGCGCTATAACGGGCAATGTGAACATATACCTCTCGTCGGGACCTGGGATTTCTGACCTAAGCCTCCTCGGATGCTCGATCATTAGCGGTGGTGGTTCCTTCAATTTCTTCCAAGCCGAAGCCGGGAAGACCTATTATCTGCATGCCGGTTCTAGGGAAGTTGGAAGCATACAAATCAACCTGGAAAGGGTTCTACCACTAGCGCAGGAGGTATCCATCGACATCAAACCCGGCCGCTTCCCCAACCGCATCAAACTGACAAAGAACGTATGCAGGAATGATGACAATCTATACGTTGCCATCCTCACAACTCCAACGTTCAATGCGCGGACGGTGGATGTGTCATCGATACAGTTGGGTGATCCAAAATTGAGCGGGAAAGCCACGCCCATAAAAAGTAGAATAACCAATGTGGATGGCGATAGTGACAAAGACATGGTTCTAACCTTCACCCTCTGCGGCATCGTCACTAATGGAGCACTGAATACGAGCAGTACAGAAATGGTCTTAACCGGAAAGACTTTGGAGGGCGTCTCCATCACCGGCACAGACTCAGTGAAAATCGTGCGCTGACAATTAACCAATTCCATGCTCCGCACCAGCCAGCAGAAAATCTGCTGGCTGGTGCGGAGCATAGCGTCTTGATAATAAACCGATCAACTATATAATGTCACGGGGATTTTCCACGGGCAGGCAAAGCATAATCATAGAACCGAGTACGCGATTGGCGGGTTATAATCAAATCACATTTTATCCCCGAACAGGAGAATCATCATGCCATACGTACTTGTCCGATTTACAGTTGAAGATCTCGCAAAATGGAAGCCGGTGTTCGAGGAAGCCGCCGCGCTCCGCAAGAGTTTTGGCTCCATGGGAGTCCGCGCCTTCAGCAAGGCGGATAGTCCCAATGAGGTGGCAATTCTCGGTGAGTATGAAGACGCGGAGAAAGCCCGTCAGATGTTTCAGTCTCAGGAATTCCGCGACGCCACCAAACGCGCCGGCGTAATCGGTGCGCCTGAGGTGAGTTTTCTCGATGAAGCGGTGAACCTACCCGCGTAATAAATGGAACTCAATTAAACGCCCTCCGAACAAAATTCGGAGGGCGTTGTTATATTAGGTGGATTATCCCGCTCTCCTCTATAAAAAAATGGGTGTAAGGAGCGGGAGAATCCCAATTCAGGAACACTAAATGACCTTCATCAATTCCCTCGTCCGGGAACATATACGCATCATCGAAATGACCGACGTCCTCATGCGCATTTTCAGTTTCAGCCTCGTCAGTTGGCTGGGACCTGCCAGCCCGTTCATGTTTGTCTGGATATTCAACACCACCGATGCAATCCTGCTCTCATGGTGCGCCATTCTCAAAGGGGATCGGGCATATACCGTTCTCAATGTTTTCTGGATTATGGTCGGCTTGGTCGGAATACTGCGCGCTGGCAACTATATTCATTAGATTTCTTGCAAAAGTCCTTTTTGCCACACACCTGCCCTGGTCTCTTCGAGACTGTGCCAGGGGAGATCGCAGAGAAAAAAGAGTTTTAAGAGTCTTTTCTCAAAGGTCTCTATGCACTCTGTGGCGTTGCTCCTGCTTATGCAAAGGGTCAATTGATTTATAATCAATAAACATGTCCAACTATTTCATTGAACCATTCGTAGATACGGGACTCGGCAACTCCGCGTACCTGATTGGATCCCACGATACGAAAAAGGGGATATTGATAGACCCTCTTCGCGACGTGGACCGATACCTGCATGCCGCTTCCGAGCGTGGGATTCAACTTACGCATGTTCTCGATACCCACCTGCACGCGGACTTTGTCTCTGGAAATCGCGAGATCGCGCATCAAACAGGCGCGCTGATCGGCGCCAGCGCTGAGGCAAAGGTCGGGTTCGATCATCACGCGCTGACGGAAGATTCAATCCTTGATCTCGGCGCGTTCCAAATCCGTGTGATGACGACGCCTGGGCATTCACCTGAACATATTTCTTTTCTTGTGATTGATGCAGAAAACAAGATTCCCTCCGCCCTATTTAGCGGCGGCGCGTTGATCGTGGGCGGCGCGGCGCGCACAGATCTGCTTACGCCTGAACTTACACAGCCTTTGGCGCGTCATCTCTATCACACCATTCACGATAAGTTTTTGAAACTACCCGATGAAGTGGATGTCTTCCCGACACACGGCGCGGGATCGTTTTGTGTCGCGCCGGCTTCGTCGGATAGAGTCACAACGATTGGGCGCGAACGCAGGACGAATATTTTGGCGCAGTCACAAAGCGAAGACGATTTCATCAAACGTTCGTTGATGGGCTTGCCATCCTATCCGACTTACTACAGATATATGCGCGAGGTCAATCAAAAAGGCGCGCGGATTCTAGACGGCGTGCCTGTCTTGAAACCTCTTAGCCCAGCGGAAGTAAAGTCCCTGATGGATGAAGGCGTTGTCGTTTTGGATGTGCGCCACCAAAAACAATTCGGCAGGGGGCATATTCCCGAGTCGTACGGCATACGCGTCGAAGCGCCGCTGACGACGTGGGCAGGTTGGGTGATTCCGTTTGGGAGCAGGATGATGCTCGTTGCTGAGTCCGCAGATCAAAGGTCCGAAGCGACGCGGCAACTCATCCGCATTGGGTATGACGATGTGATCGGCTATCTCGAAGGCGGAATGGAGGCGTGGGCGCGCGCGGGGTATCCTGTCGAAACAATCTCAAGTATGAGTGTCAAAGAGTTGCGCGAGCGATTGGGTGAGGTCAATCTTTTGGATGTTCGGCAAACATCGGAATGGAACGCGGGACACATTCCGAACGCCATCCATTTCGAAGGCGGGCGCATCGCCTGGGATGAACTGCCCTTCGCACAAGACAAACCTTTGGCCGTTCAATGCGCCAGCGGCAACCGTTCGATGATCGCGATTTCCGTTTTGAAGCGGCGCGGCTTTCATAACTTAATTCAAGTGGAGGGCGGATTCAACCAGTGGATGAAGAATGGATTTGAAATAACAAAAGATGAAACAAAACTGATCCAGTTATGAATTTGTTTTGTGGAGAGAGCATGGACAAGGATTTCTGGGTATCCATTACAAAGAGCGATTACGAAATCCCTGCTGGAAACACACTCGAGGAACTGACCAAAACCCTCTTGGGTCATCTTGGCAGTACGGATACCGAATTGCGCGATGACATTGCTTATACTGTCTACGCCAACTGGTTAAAACGCGAGATGTATACGAAAGACCAAGTACGCGCGCACGTTGAAGAACTTTTGGGAAATGTCGATAAAGGAATCGGCGAAACCGTATCGGATTCGGTGTTCCTGCAACCTTCTCTATTTTACTTCTCGCTGAAATCGTTCACAACGACAACAAAAAACGGTTGCTCGAAAAGAATCAAATCCAACCCATTCTTGAAAAAGGATTATGGTATCTCGATGCGGAAAAAGATCCGCGCGGGCATGTCCCGGTCAAAGGCTGGGCGCACGCGCTTGCCCACACCGCTGACCTAATGCTGGTGCTTGGAAAGAACCGTCACGTTGAAAAAGAGGATCTGAAAAATATTCTGCGGGGCATTGCGAACAAACTCACCCACTCAACGAATTGGGTTTATATTCATGGAGAGGATGATCGCCTTACCAGTGCCGTGATGGAAATTCTCAAGCGCAATTTATTGAAGGTGGATGAAGTCAAAGTATGGATTGAGTCACTTACCAAACCAGCAGATCCCTGGGTTGGAGCATGGATGGACGAAGAACGAACGCGTGCGTTTGGCAATGTCCGTAATTTTCTTCGCAGTTTGTTGTTGAATATTCTTTCATCAAACGACTTGTCAGGAAAGGTTGAACTGCAAACCCTCATCATGGATGTGACAACCGCTCTTGTTCCATATTGAAACGATGTGAGCATAGACAAGAATTTCAGATGAATAAAATTCTCCGCGATACCCAAACCAGTTATGATTCGGTCGCGCCTGAATATGCAGAAAGATTCAAGGACGAAATGGATGACAAGCCCTTCGACCGCGACTGCCTGAATCGTCTTGCGCGTGAAGTGGGAGAGTTGGGCCCAATTTGCGACATGGGATGCGGACCCGGTCAAATTGCGCGGTATCTGCATCGCAAAGGTGCGCACGCACTGGGCGTTGACCTGTCGCCGAACATGGTGGCTGAAGCGCAACGGCTGAATCCAGAAATCCATTTTCATCAAGGGAACATGCTGTCTTTGCCGGAAGCGGATAATTCATGGGGCGGGATTGCCGCCTTTTACTGCATTATCCATATCCCGCGAAGACGTGTCGTGGACGCGCTCCGCGAGATGAAACGCGTGCTAAAGCCTAACGGGCTTCTGCTGATTACATTTCACATTGGTGCAGAGATCAAACATCGCGAGGAATGGTGGGGAAAACCTGTGAACCTTGATTTTGCTTTTTATTTGCCGGGCGAAATGGAGGTTTGGCTAAAAGAGGCGGGGTTTGATCGGGTGGAAACTTTAGTCCGCGACCCAAACCCCGAAGTGGAGGTCGCAACCCAAAGAGCATACCAGTTCGCACAGAAACCAGGCTGACAAAGCGAGAATTTATGGCAACCTATCGCACGACTGTCATGTTGAAAACGGACATCGTTGAATCCACACCAAGATTGGCAGGGCAGACACAAGCAGAGATGGCCTCGCAACGCAAACAACACAAACAATTCATCTCAGAGATTTCAATTAAGAACCTTGGCTCCATCTTTCAGGACGAGGGTGATGGGTATTGGGTCGAATTTCCGAGTGTGACGACCGCTGTCCTTGCCGCGATAGAAATGCACCAGGACTTGCGATCCACGCAGGCAGGCAAAGGCGAAAAACAACGATTAGCAATTCGCGCGGTTATTACACTGGGAGATATTCTTCATCAGGAACAGGAAACGATCGGTACAACCATGAGCCTGGCTGCCCGAATCGAAAAAGTCACCCCACCTGATGAAATCTACCTGTCACATGCGGCGTGGCTGGTGCTCAATAAGGCAGGAGTGCAAACATCATTTGTCAATGAGTTTAATTTCAAAGGGTTCCGCGAACCTGAAAGAATATACAAGGTGGAGCAAAAACATAGAACCCGCGTTTTTACCGATCAGTATATCGTTTTCACCGATCTAAGCAAAATGCTAGCCTTCATAAAATCAAAAAGTGTCGAGAAAATTGAAAGTTTTTTGCTGGATTATAACGATCTATTAAACGGAATTTGTGAGGAATATGCTGGTATCGTTCGTAACGTCGCGGGGGATAATTATTTTTTGACCTTCTCCGAAGTAAACCAAACTTTAATGGCAATAGATAAACTTTCCCAGCGCTGGAAGAGGATTATCAAGCACCATGGAGTTGGTCTAAAGGTTGGCATCCATAAAGGCAATTTCAATATATTTCGTTCATATATTTATGGCGAGGATATTGAGACAACAGCCATACTGACTGACTTTATTCGGATCTTTCGTTCTAACGCCAACGGAATTGCTGTTATCGCCACTGGGAAAATAAGAGATGAGGTTAGAGGAACAAGTTGGGAGCACAAATTTCAAGAGTTGGATAAGAGGAAAATCACCGACGAGTGGCTTCAATCCATTGTCAAAGAGCATGGCGTATACGAATTCATCGTTGAAGATGATCCATGAAAAAACGGGGCAACTTCTGGCGTATTAAGAATATAATCGCCCCATGAAATCCTTCAAAAAATACTGGGCGATTTTTCAAATCACCCTCATCAACAGCCTCGCGTACCCTGGCGAATTGATCGGGCGCAGTCTGATGATCGCGCCGTTTATGTGGATCTTCTATCAGTTGTGGAAAGTCACTTTCAGCGCGGCGGGAACGGATTCCATCAACGGCATGACCCTGTACAGCACGATGTGGTATCTGATGATGGCAGAGACCATCGAACTCAGCCGCCCCGCGCTGGCGCGCGCAATATCTGATAATGTGAAGGACGGCTCCATCGCTTATCTTCTCAACAAGCCGTATAGTTTTCTGCTTTATCAATTCAGCAACTCAATGGGAGAGACGGTCTTCCGCGCCCTGATGAACGCAGTCTTTGGCGGACTGGTCATCTGGTGGCTGGTTGGTCCGCAGCCCGCGCCGCTCGGCTGGTTGTTTGCGATCATCGCTCTGCTTGGAGCGTGGATATTGAATTTCTGTATCACCTGCCTGATCGGGTTATCGGCATTTCTCGTTGAGGACGTGTCGCCCTTTATGTGGATTTACCAGAAATTCATTTTCATCCTGGGCGGCTTTCTAATCCCGCCTGATTTTTACCCGCCCTGGTTACAAGTTATTGCGAAAGCCCTTCCATTTTCAGCGATGATTTATGGTCCCTCAAAATTATTCGTTGCGCCCACAATGGAGTTATTTGCAACCGTGATTATGCTTCAATTGATCTGGATTATCACTCTCGGCGCGGCACTTGTTTTTGCGTATCGCCGCGGCGTGGCGTATCTTACGGTGAATGGGGGCTAGATATCATTGCGGGTAAGTCCACAGCGGCGATCCACGGATTCTTTTTCATCTTATGACTCCTTGGAAATTTGGATTCATAGTTAAGACGAAAAAGCCCGCGCAAACCTCCCGCTTTTTCAGTACAGCTCTAAATTACTTGACTTTGTCAAGTAATTTGGGTATTATGTGAACATGAAACGTAAGCAGGAATTGATCGAACAAATCAGGAGTTTCAACAGGTTCTATACCAATATCATAGGGTTGCTCGACCAGCACTTCCTGGATAGTCCATTCTCGCTCACCGAGGGGCGCATACTCTATGAAGTCTGCAATGCAGAAGATTGTTCTGCCAGGAAGATCAGGGAAAAGGTTAGTATAGATGAAGGTTATCTCAGCCGTATCCTTGATAGCTTTGTAAAACGTGGCTTAATTAAGAAAACCCGCTCACTAATGGATGGACGTCTGCGAATCATCCTTCCCACTGAGAAGGGAAAAAGGGAATTTTCAAAACTGAATGACAATTCAAATGAATTGATTTCCAAAATGATCGCGAAATTATCCGAGGAGGAACGCGAGGAACTCGTCAGTATGACAGAAAGAATCCACCGTCTACTGAGCACAGATTAAGCGCCACGCTTAATCAATATGAACTGTCAATCAACATCTGGGTCAGGATGAACCAGACTAAACCTCCGTCAAATGCTCTTATTCGCCATGCGGTCAGGAACGAGGCTGCGGTCATTGCCTCTGTGCTGTATCAAGCCTTTGTCGAGTTCGAACCGCTTTACATCCCCGCCGCCTTCGCCGCGACCACGCCCACTTCCGATCAAATCCAGAAGCGCTGGGATGAGGGCCCAGTTTGGGTGGCCGCGCAGAGAGGCAAACTTGTGGGCACGATCTCTGCTGTTCCCAAAAGCGCAGGCTTATATATTCGGAGCATGGCTCTTCTTCCCTCTGTGCGTGGCTCTGGGATTGGCTATAGCCTGCTTCAAAGCGTCGAGCAATTTGCGATTGTAAGGGGCTATCGCCGAATGTTTCTGAGTACAACTCCGTTTCTCCATGGAGCTATTCGACTATATGAACGGTTCGGATTCCAACGAAACAATGACGGACCACATGAACTGTTTGGAACTCCGCTGTTCACGATGGTCAAACTGCTGGAGCCTGCAAATCAGCACTTAACCAATATCCCCATCGAAAATAAGAAGGTAATGACAGATGAAGAATAAAGTCTTATTAAATGATATTCCGATTCGAAATACACTTCAACCCGGCGATATCGGATATGTTATTCACATGCATGGCGCTCTCTACGGGAGGGAATACAACTACGGGATACAATTCGAGACCTATGTTGCAAAGGGGTTATGTGAATTCCATGAAAAGTACGATCCCAAAAGAAACCGTGTTTGGGTTTGTGAACACAACAATAAGATGATCGGCTTTCTCTTACTAATGGATCGTGGAGAGTCCGCGCAGTTGAGGTATTTTCTGATCGAGCCAGGCTATCGGGGAATCGGTCTCGGCTCAAGACTCATGAATCTATACATGGACTTTCTACGCGAGTGCGGCTACAAAAAATCCTACTTGTGGACGACCCATGAACTGAATACCGCCGCGTCTCTTTACAAACGAGCTGGCTTCCAGTTTACCGAAGAAAAAGAATCAACTTCATTTGGTAAATCATTGCGCGAACAGCGCTATGATCTGGTCCTTCCATAAGTACAAGTTGGCTTTTCAGCCCAATTTCAAATTGCCATTTTCATCGAATGGAAAGAATGGGTTGCACGCAACTTCCCAACGATAATCATCAGGGTCAGCGAAGTAGGAACTATACCCACCCCAAAATACTTTCTGCGGCTCTTTGATGATCTTCACGCCTCTCGATTTCAAATCTCTGATGATCTCATCCACTTCCGATTCACTGCGCGCGTTATATGCCAGCGTGATTCCTGAAAACCCGCTTCCCTCTGGCGAAGTCATCGCATCCTCCGCCAGTTTCTCACGCGGATAAATTGCGAACACGACTCCGCTTGTTTGAAAGAACACCACGTCATCCTGGCCGGCGCTGGATGGCTTCCACCCTAGGATTTCTGTATAGAATTTTTTCGACTTCTCAAAATCCCTTACGCCCAATGTAATGAGATGTAAATATTGATTCATGGGGTTATTCATTTCTTATTCTCTGGCAATTGATTCCCATGCGCCAGAACAGATCGTACCGTGTTCGTCCTCTGTCCATGTTCCAGAAAATTTCCTGTTTACCTCATCGTATATTCCATCGAGGGTCATCGTATGGAAGTGACTTGAATCCATATCCAAGTCTCCTATAAACTCGCCGTTGTTGATCAACCAGGTATTAATCACCTGAAAACTTGCTGTCAATGTTGTGCCACCGCAAGTCCATTTTGAGACCTCGATCACCGCTGTGGTTACCTCCTTTCCATCGGGGTCAACGGTGAAAGCAAACCGTCCAAATTCCGCGTTCACATTCCAGTCACCAGACATGGGCGAACTTCCGGTGGGAACATTGTTCATGGATGGCGACGGCGGAATGGCTGGAAAAGTTGGTATGGAGGGCATCAATGATTGAAAGCCGCAAGCCAAAGAAAGGATCATAACCAGTATGAAAAGATAAAACAATTGAGACCGTACATGCTTGTTCATTTGATTACTCCCGGTTGCTTATACTTTATGGATTGTCCCACGGCGCGACCCCCCGGGCCGCGCGCAACGACCCTTGAATTGCTTCTGCCAAATTGGGCATGATCTCCGCTGTAACCGCCAGCAGACCGAAGCATCCCGCGAGCATCACGTCGCCGAAGGGGACAGAAAAATAAGGATAAAGGTGTTCAGAAGGATGATCAATGAAGGATGAAGGATGAAAAAGAGAACGTCTTGGTCCTGTGACAACGACATCAAAATCATCTTTGCCGAATTCAAAAACTTCCTCGGTGTACATCAATGCGCCGTGACCCATGTCGTTGAACACATCTTCATGTTTGAGAGAAGCATCGGCTAATCTTCGCAAAAGGGATTCGAGTTTTTCTAGATCAATCTCGCCTGTGTGATGTTCGAAGACCCCCTCAATTCCCTTTTCACCCAGGCGAAAAGCGAGCGTATGAAAATTCCCCACATTACAAATGATCTTTTGCTTGCGCTTTGACACAGCGAGGTCAAAGTTTGCGCCCAACACCGCGGCAGGCGCAGTATCCATCACCACCAGCGGACAAGTCAATTCGCCTGCCGAGTCCGCAACGGATTGCAGGCGGGTCATAATCTTGGGAATATCGTTTGAAAGATAAGCAAAAGCTGAAAGTGAATTCTTCGCTTTGATTCTTTCATTGAGATAATCAAATCGAAATTGTCTGTCTGAGACTCCCGCTGGCGCATTGCCATGATCAAATACTGCCACCGCGATTGCGCTCAAATCATTCAATGAAACGCCGAAGCGATGAAATGTTTCGGAGATTAATCTGAAATCAAAATCCTTCAGTACCAAACGCTCCACGCTCCACGCAAAACGTTCCCCTTCTTCCTCGGAAACAATCTTTATCCCCAACGCCTCCACCTTATCCAGTTCATCATTGAGCGTCGTTGCGGCAGATGGGGTCATATACACAGGAATCCCTGCGCGCGCGTATTCTTCGATTGCCCAGGCTGAGGGACCGCCTCCCATTTGATGACCAGTGAGCAGGATCGGGGACCGCTGCGAAGCCTGAAGCGATTGCTTGAGACGGCGATGAATCATCATGGTGGGCGAAGGCAGGACGAGTTTGAATCCGTTCTCGACGTCGAGATTCGAATCGTAAAGAAAAATATCCTGCGTGCCTGTGCCGATGTCTACCGTTAATATTTTCATGGCAATCCGTAGTAACGACTTTAAGCAGTCACCACTCTATATTTCGATCCCAAGCCAAATGCGGATGAAGTAACCTATAATAAAAGAGAACAACGCCACACTGAGACTCAAGCCTGCCATCTCCAAAAAACGCTCGCGGAAGTTTTCATCCTTCGCAATGGAAATGTAGTAATTGAAAACAGCGATAATGACGACCGCGGTTGTGAGAGCGATGCCAAGATCAAGATAGTAATTATCGAACAAAAGATATGGCAGGACGAGCAGGATCACCGTGCCGATATATGCAATGCCTGTATAAATCGCGGCGCGCACGGGATGTTTGTCGGTCTTCTCCGAGCGTGTGGATAAATACTCGGAGGCCGCCATCGACATCGAAGCGGCGATGCCTGTGATCAGACCCGAAAGCGCGATCAGCTTTTCATTTTGCAGGGCAAGCGTGAGACCCGCAAGCGCGCCAGTCAGTTCTACGAGCGCGTCATTCAATCCGAGCACGATCGAGCCCGCATAGCGCAGTCGTTCTTCATCCAGCATCGCTACAAGTTTTTCCTCGTGGATTTCCTCCTCGTGTTTGAATGCGGCGGCTTCAGGAACTGCGGCTGTAATTTCGTCATAATCTTTTTGCACGTTTTTTTCGGCGCGTTCCATCAGTTTGATTCCAAATGTAAAACCAAAGATGCGGCTAATGATGTAATATCTCCACATCGTAAACCAGTAGGGCGGAACGTCCTGCCCTGAATATTTTTTTAAACCCTCATAATGTCGCAGTTCATCTTCTGCGATCTGCGCGACGATCTTTGCATTCTCGTGCGATTTGATCGTGGCAACCAGTCTTTTATAAATGTGATGCTCTGTGATTTCAATGCGCTGAAAAACCATGATCTTTTGGCGGACATCTTGTTTAATTTGCATGCTTGACTCCAGGTTGGGATTTGTATATTGTACGCTATTTCTGGTGTTGGGGATATAATGTGTTGGGAAAATAAGCCAGAGGATCCTTTGATGACACAATCTCACCTCCAGATTGAATTGCAAAGCCCGGCGGTTAATTGACTTGAAATGGCAGTTGGAAAAGAGCCATAATGGGAAAGTCAGTTCAACATTTCATAAAGGAGAAAAAAAATGAAACACAATAATACTGGTCCCATGTTTTCTGTTCTATTGATTTTCGCGTTCGTCTTGCCTGCCTGTAATATAGCTGCGGCGGAGCCAACGTTCACGAGTACGCCCAAAGCGACAGCCACCATTACGCCCACCCCGACCAGTACACCCAAGCCTTCTGTCACGCCCAGACCAACGCGGACACCGAACCTAGGGGCTACACAGCGCGTTGAAGACTTGAACGCCGAAGCCAAGTCTTATTTTGATCTGGGCTATCTCTCAACCGCCGATGGCAAATTTACCGAGTTTGATGATTTCACAGAAGATTGGGCCAAAATTGACTATTACCAATGGTGGAATTTAAATAAGAAAGCCAGTAACTTTTACATGAGTGCTCATTTCAACTGGTTTACTGCTTTACAAAATTCAAACGAATCTGGTTGCGGATTTGTCTTTTCTATACAGGAAAATAATGATCACTATGCCGTATTCCTAGACAGGACGAACATTGTATTCCTCATGTCCGACAAAAGCCTGGGATATTCGCGAGATGTTGGAAAAACCCGTGGGACAGGACGCGTGAAATTTGATAACCCAGCTGAGGCAGATTTTGCCCTTATTGTCAAAGATGCTTATGCCTACGTGCTTGTGAATGGTGAGGTGGTTAGCGAATATACCCTGGCACAAAGCAGGACTATGTATGGCAGACTCGCTTTATCCGTGCTTTCAGGAACCAACAAGGACTACGGCACCCGCTGTGAAATGACCAATATCCATGTCTGGATTCCCAATCAATAGCAATTTCAATTTGTGGGGCAGGGAAATAAGATAATCTTGTGCGAGCCTTTGTGATGATGCAAAGGCTCGCCTTCATTAAGATCACGAAACACATCTCAACAGGTATATTTTAAACTTCCCTTTTCAAATAATCGTGAAGTGGTGTATCATGGTTGAATTCAGTTTGCAAGCGCCCGAACAACCAGGAGACCTGCATGTCCAACCCCGCGCTGACGGAATTACTCGCCAGCTACGTTCCAAAACTCATTCAAAACCGAATCATTGCCGATCCCTCGCCCATCGAATCGCCTGTTGCAGAGGAAGTGCATGCGGCCATCCTCTTTGCCGATATTTCAGGTTTTACACAACTCACCGAGCGGCTGGCGGAAAGAGGTCCCACCGGCGTTGAGACTCTGGCGCGCATCCTGAACCAATACTTCGGGCAGTTGATTGATATCATCCATGAATACGGGGGAGATATTGTGAAATTTGCGGGCGACGCGGTCATCGCCGTTTGGCCCATCGTTTCAGACCTGCCCGTGCCTGCGGACTTGGCAAAGGTGGGAGCGACTCTCGATCCACTACTTCGACAGGGCAAGACTGGCGACGTTTCCAGGGCTGACCAATGGCAATGGACGATGCGCGTGGCAGAGTGCGCCCTCAAGATCCGCGAGCGCCTCACCAACTATAAAGCCGAAGATACCAACCTGTATCTCAAACTTGCGGCAAGCACGGGCACGATCAGCACCGCGCACGTGGGCGGCGTGTTCAACCGTTGGGAGTTCCTGCTCACAGGCGCGCCGCTCGTGGAACTCGGTATTGCCAATAACCTGGCAAAGGCGGGGGAGATTATCATCACTCCCTCGGCATGGAAGTTGATTCGAAATGACAGCATCGCCGAGCCGATTGAGTTCGAACTCAAGGAAGCCATCGCGCAAGGCGGGCGCTTGACTGGTTTGAACAAACCGTCTTCCATTTTCTCTCCAAACGTGAAACTCAACTTCCCGGATGAAGCGGAGAGTTCACTGCGGGCTTATATACCCGGGGCGATCATCAACCGTCTATCCGCAGGCCAGGGCAGTTGGATCGCAGAATTAAGGCGCGTGACCGTGCTTTTTATCAGTTTGCCTGATCTCGACCAGGACACGGAGTTGGAGAAGGCGCAAAACATCGCACGCCGGATACAGAGTTCCGTCTACCGTTATGAAGGAAGCATCAACAAAATCAGCGTGGACGATAAAGGTATTACGATCGTTGCCGCGTTCGGCTTGCCGCCTTTCGCTCATGAAGATGACCCGGCGCGGGGAGTGCAAGCCGCGCTGATGGTGCGGAAAGAACTCGCTAACCTGAAAGCCCGCAGTTCCATTGGGATCACAACGGGACGCATCTTCTGCGGATCAATCGGCAATGATTCCCGCCGCGAATATACAATCATTGGGAATGCCGTGAATCTCTCTGCGCGCCTGATGAGCGCGGCACACAATCAATATGAACTCATCGAAAAGCACGGCGTTCCGATCCTGTGCGACCGCCTCACCTACGACAGCACAAAAGAGGCGGTGGAGTTCGAGCCGCTTCCTCCTCAACAGGTAAAAGGTCGCACGGAAGCGGTGGAACTTTTCCATCCGCTTGAGTTGAAGAAAAGCGTCATCCGCCCAAAGACGGAGTTGATCGGCCGCCAGGAGGAGAAGACGTTGATCGCCAATGCACTGCAGGAATTATCGCGCGGCACCCCGCATCAGACGATCATTTTGCAGGGCGAAGCCGGGATTGGGAAATCGCGTTTGTTCGAAGATCTCATCCGCCAGGCGGAAACCCTGGATGTCAATATGTTCAACGGCGGGGCCGATCCAATTGAGAAAATCAATCCATATCATGCATGGCGTCCCATTTTCAACAAGATTCTCGGTATTGAAAATATGTCCGTCAGCGTGGAACTCACCGAGG
>CAZIYY010000022.1:30265-38912 GCA_964543585.1 uncultured Anaerolinea sp.
CAAGATCGCGATTCAAGCCCTGGTTGTCGCAAAACTAAAGGAAATTGATCCTGATCTCGCGCGTTACGCGCCTCTGCTCAATGTTGTTTTGCCGGTCCAAATCCCTGATAATGAATTGACTTCCGCCATGTCGGGCGAAATACGCGGCGGCAACATCCGCGAAGTGTTGACGCGTTTGCTTGCTTATGAGGCGGGCAGGCGGCCTCTTTGATCGTGATGGAGGATTTGCACTGGTTTGATTCGGCTTCATGGTCGTTGCTCGTGGATGTTCAACAAAAAGCGCGCCCGGTTTTGCTGGCGCTCAATACCCGTCCATTAACCGACCCCGTTCCGCCGCAGTTCAAACAGATCCAACAGACCGCCGATGCTCACCTGATGAAACTCGAAGCGATGATGCTCGATGACGTTGAAGCGCTGGTGTGCCAGCGTTTGGGAGTCCGATCCATTCCGCCGATGATCGGCAGGTTGATCCGCGAAAAGTCCGAGGGGCATCCGTTCTTTGCAGAGGAACTGGCTTACGCCTTGCGCGAAGCGGGGGTCCTGATCATCGAAGACCAGGAATGTCAGATTGACCCGCGTTTTGTCCCGCTTGCATCTTCCAAATCTCCCAGCGGAGCGAGCGGGATTGTAACTTTCGAAGACCTGGCTCTTCCCGATACGCTTCAAGCCGCCATCACGAATCGCATTGACAGCCTCGACGCTTCCCAGCAGCTGACGCTTAAAGTCGCCAGCGTGATTGGGCGCATCTTCGCGCTGCGCGTTCTTCAGGCGGTTCATCCAATTGAAGCGGACAAGCCCTCGCTTTCCGATTATATGGAGACTCTCACGCGCTTGAGCCTGACGCTGGTCGAATCCGAAGCGCCCGACCTGGCTTACATCTTCAAACATGTCGTTACGCAGGAAGTGGCTTATAACTTGATGCTCTATTCGCAGCGCCGGCAATTGCATAAGGCGGTGGCTGAATGGATCGAGCAAAGCAACGAAATGAATATCGATTCTTATTACACATTGCTTGCCTATCACTGGACTCAAGCCGCTGAAGCAACCGATGCAACGTCTAAAGATCAGGCGCTGTACAAGGCGGTGGAATACCTTGAAAAGGCAGGCGAACAGGCAATGCAAAATTACGCCAACAAAGAGGCGATCCAATTTTTCAGCCAGGCGCTTGATTGGGACGCAAAACTACCAAAACCCGAAGACCGGAAAGAGCTCCGCAATCGCCAAACCCGCAGGGCCCGATGGCATGGCAGGCTGGGTTTGGCTTACTACGGCATTGGTTCGCTGCCCGAGTGTGAAAAACATGTTCGCGAGGCGCTGAAATTGTTGGAAAACCCCCTTCCAGGTTCCAGCCTTCAATTCGCGTTTGGTTTGGTCCCGCAAATATCCACTCAGGCGCTTCATCGCTATTTCGCCTCGCGCTACATTGGTTCGGTTAAAGGACAGGAGCGGGACATTGTAATTGAAGTTGCGCGCCTCTACGAATTGATGGGAAGAATCTATTTTTATTCCAATGAGACCCTTCCAATCATGTATTGTATACTTCGTTTCCTGAACACTGCTGAAAAGGCGGGGCCATCCCCCGAATTGGCGTCGTCCTATGCGGGTATGGCAGTGCTGGCGGGATTGGCGCAACTGCATAAACTTGCCGAAATGTACGTCGCGCGGGCGCGCTCAGTTGCAAAAGAAGTTAACCAGCAGCCTAATTTGATTACGGTCGGCGTGGTGACAAGTGCATACACGATCACGGTTGGCAAATGGGATGAGGTGCGCGAGAAGGTGGAGGAGGCGAAAGCCATTTGTGAGCAATTGGGTGATTATCGTCAGTGGGGCGATTGCACCGCCATGCTCGGGGAGAATGCGTTTATCTCAGGCGATATTCAATATGCCGTAAATATCCAGAAGATATTGCTTGAAGATGCACGCCGCAGGCGCAGTCCTCTGCATCAGTGTTGGGGATTGCTGGGGGTTGCCAGGAACAACATTCGGCTTGGCAATAAAGCAATGACAATCCCGCTCATTCCAATGGAGGTCTCGAAAGAGACGAGCGGGACAATCCCAATGCTTGAAGAGGCTCTTCAAATTCTGGAGGAGACTCCCAATCTTGCCTCCTCGGTTGAAACGAATGCGCAACTTGCCCTGGCGCATCTGCGGCTCGGGGAGGATGGAAAAGCGCTTGCTTATGCGGGCAAGGTTCTTGACATGGCTTCGAACATATCGCCGACCGTTTATTCCATGGATATTGGATTTGCCGCTGTGGCAGATGTATATTTTGAGCTATGGGAAAAAGCGCTTCACGCTTCGCGCCAGGCCTTTGAGCCCGACAAATTTAGATTGCTTGCCGAAAGAGCGCTCAAACTCCTGCGCGCCTTCGAGAAGGTCTTCCCGATCGGACAGCCGGTCACGTCTTATTACCAAGGCTGGCATGAGTGGCTGACGGGCAATCTTCAGGCGGCTATTAAATCCTGGAATAAAGGACTGGAAGCCGCAAAGAAATTCAACATGCCTTATGAGGAAGGGTTGATCCGCGTCAAACTGGCGGTGTCTTTGCAGGGCGACCGACTGGCCCACACGAAGCACCTTGAGCGCGCGATTGAAATCTTTCAGAAGATGGGCGCGGCGCACGAGTTGAGGATCGCGAAAGAGGAAGCGAAAAAAGCAGGGACGTAAAATATTCTCTCGGCAGCGAGGGTATATAAAATTTAGCAATTTCGGAGGGAAAGATGGCAACGCTCACATCAATGAATATCGGCACGGAAATTCCGGGTCCGTTCCCAGTTCCTGCGCTAGGTGGATTGCCAACACTCCTGCGCTTTGCTTTTAATCCATTATCCGCCCTGGAGGGCTTGCATGATACGTATGGAGATATTGTCAGGTTAAGGTCCGGCAAGGATCCCGCGATCATTGTTTTTCATCCTTCATACAACCGAGAGATATTGCGTGATCCCTCCGTATTCCACAGTTATAACCTGGATTTTTTGCCCATTCCCTTCCCGAAGGACAGTTCGATCGCGCGCGTGATGACTAGCATGCCCTTCCTGAACGGGGAAAAGCATAACGCTCACCGCGCATACCTGCTCCCTTATTTTCACCGCAATTTCATCACCCGTTTCCATGATGCCTGCGTCGACGTAACAAAAAGAAAACTGGATTCATGGCAAGCCGGCAGGCAGGTTGACCTGCGCTCCGAGATGGAGCAATTAGCCATGTGGCTGGCAGCCAAACCCATCCTGGGCCTTGACCCGGAAATGGATGGCGAGGCAGTCGGACGCCGGCTCGAACACAGCATGAAGCTCCTTTTCTCCCCGTTAACACTGCTCTTTCCTTATGATATCCCTGGGCTGCCATTTCATCGCCTGCTGAAAAGCGCGGAACGGTTGGAACAGGCAGTCAGAGAGGTGATCAAACGCAGAAAAGCCCGGGGCTCGTATGGAGAGGATATATTATCTGCGCTGATCCAACTGCACGAACAGCGGCCTGAAAAACTCAGTGAAGCGGACATTGTCGGTCAGACGATCATGTTCCGGGGCGGTTACAGCCCGAATGGCATGGCACTGTATTGGACGCTTTTCCTGTTAAGTCAACACCCTCAGGCACTGATGAATGTCCTGGATGAGTTGGCGCAGGTATTGCGCGGGGAGAGTCCCACTCCCGAACAGTTGGAGAGTCTGCCCCAGCTCGAAAGCGCAATCAAGGAAACCATGCGGCTCTTTCCCGCCGGGATTTTGACGGCGCGCTACAGTATGGAATCATTCGAACTGGGTCCCTATCGCCTGCCAAAAGGAACATGGATTCTGCTCAGCGCCTATATCACCCAGCGCACAACGGAGATATTCCCCGACCCCTATCGCTTCCTACCTGAACGCTGGTCATCCATTCATCCCTCCGCCTATGAGTTCATGGCTTTCTCAGGGGGGCCGAGATATTGCATAGGCACATCGCTTGCCATGATGCAGTTGAAAATAGCCCTGTCCATGATTCTTCAACGCTATACGCTCACGCTCAAACCAGGCACAGTTGTGGATTACGTAGGACTTAACGCCATACGCCCGAAGAATGGACTGCCGATGATCGTTAATAGTTATGATGTGCCTCCCGTCAAAGCCTCGTTCAAAGGAAATGTTCACAGGATTGTGGATTTCAATTGATCCAAATGAAGCGTGAGGTCAAAAGTGGACAAAACCTCAGGCGACAGTTGCCCCTCAGTCCCCACCTTCGGCGGGAGAACCCATCGAAAGTCGCAACGGAGAGTCGTTAGAGGGGGGTCGGTGAAACGCGCCTGACAATTGGCACAATCTACACTGACAGGTTGTTCACGGTCAACGCGAAATGCGTTGTCCTGAGCCTGTCGAAGGGGCGGGGTTAGGCATTTATCATTTCAACGCAAGATTCTATTTGCCCAGGCTGGGACGTTTCTTGAGCGCGGATACCATTCTGCGGAGTTATGCCAATCCGCACAACCTCAATCGCTTCTCGTACGTCACAAATAATCCATTGCTATATATTGATCCAACGGGGCACGATTACTGCATCTTGATCAACGCCAACTGATTGTACTTCTCATCGTATTCTTCGCGGTTAGTCTTGCAATCGGTCATCATCTGGAACTCACGCGCTGGCAGAGAATCAATTTGTTATTGCTCCGTTGGCTCATCCAGGTCTTCCAACATTCGAGATGAGATTGACTTGACGAACAGGAACAACAGGCACACATTCACGATTCCGCCTATTGTAAACAGAGTGCGAATACCCCAAATTTCTGCAACCAAACCTGCTAATGTCACGCCGAGCGGTCCCACACCCCAACTAATGAAACGGCTGGCGCTGTATACCCTGCCGAGCAAAGCTGCTGGCACAAGTCGTTGTCGAATAGACGCAACCAGAATGACCCAGATGGATGCTCCAAATCCCGCCAGGAAAGCGGCGCCGCCTACGGCAAAAGGATTCGGGGTGAGTGCGGGAATCCCGACCAGCGATATGGTTCCCAAAAAGTCCAAGACCAATGCGTTGCGCGTTCCAAGCCTTTTCTGGATGCGTTCACAAAACAGTGACCCCAGCAAGCCGCCGACTGCCATTGCTGTCAATAACAAGCCATATTCAAATTCACCGAGTCCCATTGGTCCAGGTTTGACCGCGTAAAGCACAAGCACAGCTCCCCATCCCGCCCAGAATAGATTCATCGAAGCAGTAAACAACGTCAGAGCCCGAATGAGGCGGTCTCTCCAAAGAAAGCGTATGCCTTCCGTAAGGCGCTGCCATCCATGTTTGTCAGTCTGTATATTCCCTTGAGAAGAAACGCCAAATATCCCGCGCATGGAAATAAGCGCCAAAGCCGCTGCTAAATACAGCAGTGTGCTGAAGCCCGTGGCAAGCGCTAAACTTATCCCAGCCAAATATCCAGCCAGCGGGGGACCGATGAACGTGTTCGTTATCGTCTGCGCGGCTGTGATCTTTGCATTTGCCCAGTTGAGACGATCTTTGGATACGACTGAAGGCACAATGGAGGTCAAAGCAGTATCCACGAGGGTCTCTCCTATTCCCAGAAGAAGCGCGGCCCCATAGAGCAGCGGTAAAGATACAGATTGTGTTATCACTGCCAGAGTCAGAGTCAATAAAATAAAAGAGCGAATACAAGTGATCCAGAGCATTACCTTGCGCCGATCCGACCTGTCTACAATGTTGCCTGCCTGGAGAGCAAAGATTAACCACGGTAAACTCAGCATAAGGCTCACACCCGCCACAAGCGAAGGCGAACTGGTGAGTCGAATCACCAGCAAGGGAAATACGATTTGATAAAGCCCATCGCCGAGATTGGAAAAACTAGTCGCACTCCATACCTTCCAAAAGTTGATTGTAGAGGAAGGTGCGCCTGTAGCGGGGTGATCAATTGGGGGGTAAGTTTCCATGACTTCTCCTTTACCGCAATAGTGCATTTCAGTGGTAAAATAATACTTGCAATACCTTTACCTGTCAATAGTTTTTTGGTGGTAAACAACATATGCTCGAATCGAAACGAACATTGGAAACTCTTGAAATTGTCGGCGGAGCGTTGTGCCTGGACTTCGTTAACACCATCAATTCGCGCCAGCGACCAGAGCACGATTATTTGACCGTCTATTCCGAGTTGGCAAATTGGGGTGGCAAGATCAGAGTTTTGTCTGCGGGGCAAAATAGCCGTTTACAAAAGCAGGCAAGACGAGACGTCAAAATGGCGGAGAACGCCTTGGAGAAGGCGCGAGAATTCAGGGAACTCCTCTATCGGCTATTCTCAAATCTGGCAAGGCAATCCGAGCCAGATAAAAAAGACATGGCGTCCTTCAGTAAATTTTATGGCGAAGCCATATCGTGTTGCCAGCTTGTAAAAACAGAAAATTACTTTTCCCCTCGCTGGGAGGTTGACCAAACGTATGATGCTATGCTATGGCCGATTGCTTATTCAGCAGCCCAAATTCTGTTGTCCAAAGAACTTATGCAAGTCAAAGAATGCCCGGGATGTGGCTGGCTGTTTCTGGATACATCCAAGAACCAGAGTCGGCGCTGGTGCAATATGAACACATGCGGCGCGCGTGACAAGATGCGGCGCTATCACGGAAGATTGCGGGCAAAACCATAATATTCGCGGGCAACGTTTCATCTTACTATTTACCAATTACTACATACCAATTCCAAATTCTCTTAAGATTTTCCAAAATTTCCCCCTTGACAAAATAGAACACTCATTCTAAAATAGGGCATTGACATATTCCTATATAGGAATATAATACGGTTCATGGCACGCACACCGACAACGCATGACCCGTTCAACGCCGTGGCTGAACCCAAGAGACGACAAGTCCTGGCAGCCATGGGCACAGAAGAACTATCAGTTAATGAGATCGTTAATCTACTTGGATGGCCGCAGCCAATGGTGTCGAAACACCTTGGGGTGTTGAAGCAGGTTGGGTTGGTGAGCGAGAGGCGGGTGGGCCGTCAACGAATGTATCGAGTCAATGCGGAACGGCTCAGGCCCATTTTTGACTGGGTCACACCCTTTGAGCAGTTCTGGAATGAACGTTTTGATCGCCTCGATGAAGTTTTGTTGGAAATGCAAAAAAAGGAGAAATAATATGTCCGCGAAAATAAGTTCCACCTCAACGACTGAAGCAATTTCGAAAGCTATGGATACAACCGAGCCGGTACCGGCGATTTCACAAACAGCAGCGCGCATTTCATTTGCGGCATCCGTTGCAGCTCTGGTTTTTCTTGCCGCTCTTCACATCCTCAGTCCGGAATTCGATCCTTCATGGCGTATGGTGAGTGAATATGCCAACGGACAGTATGGTTGGGTATTGTCGCTGATGTTTGCTTTCTGGGCATTAAGCTCCTGGACCCTCGCCTTTGCTATTTGGTCGCAGGTAGGAACGCGTGCCGGCAAAATCGGTTTGGTTTTTCTTATCGCTGCAGGCATTGGTGAGGCTATGGCATCCGTATTTGATATCAACCATCCTCTTCACGGTTTGGCCGGACTGATAGGGATTGGAAGCCTTCCAGTTGCCGCAATGTTGATTAGCGTGAGTCTCGGCCGCACCCAACTGTGGTCAACTGCAAAGAAAGTGCTTCTCTGGACAGCCAACTTGACCTGGATGAGTGTCCTCCTGCTGGCTGCGACTTTTGCTATATTGATCGTCACCTTTACTCAGGCCGGTGGTGATATGACTGCTCAAGTGGAAGTGACAGTATTACCTCCTGGGGTAATAGCATTGGTTGGATGGGCAAATAGGCTCCTGGTCGTGGTTTATTGCGTGTGGGTGATGATTGTCGCCCGGCTTGCAGCGAATCCGTCATGGTTGCGCTCTTCGTAAAAGTCGATGCGTTGCAAGAAATTCAAAAAAGGAGAAATAACATGTCCACAAAAAATATTTCCACTTCAACCTTGACCCTGCCATCGGAGCGCGAGATTGTTATGACGCGAGTCTTTGATGCGCCGCGTGAGCTTGTATTCAAGGCGTATACAGATCCAAAGCTGATACCACAATGGTGGGGGCTGAGAAGCAACACAACCACCGTTGACAAAATGGATGTAAGACCGGGCGGTGTTTGGCGATTTGTTCAGAGTAGCGCCGACGGCAATCAGGATGGGTTCCGCGGTGAGTATCGGGAGATCATCCCACCTCAACGTCTCGTCAATACTTTTGAATGGGAAGGTATGCCGGGTCATATCGTGGTTGATACGGCAATCTTCGAAGAGCTGCCGGGCCAGAAGACCAGGCTGACAGTCACATCCCTCTTCGCATCAGTTGAGGATCGCGACGGAATGCTCGCCTCAGGCATGGAAGACGGAGCAAACGAGACATGGGATCGTCTCGCCGAACTTTTAGCGAACGCATGAGCGCCACGCTGCAATCACCGATAAGAAACATCAAAAGGAGGACCCTATGGCTAAAGATACAGCTCAGCCGGTGACGGCGATTTCGGCAACGGCCGCGCGCGTGTCATTCGCCGCCGCCGCGACATTTGTGGTTTTGCTTTCCACCCTGCATTTCCTCGAACCGGAGTTTGACCCTTCGTGGCGTTTTATTAGTGAGTATGAACTCGGGCGCTACGGCTGGGTAATGGTGCTGGCATTCCTTTCATTAGCAGTGAGCTATGTGGCGTTATTCATGGCAATCCA